>JAGRJB010000161.1 GCA_020442965.1 Pseudomonadales bacterium | reverse complement strand
CGCAGCTCATCGAGCGAGAAGCGGGGTAGTGTCATCCACCCATTCTAGCGGGATGCGACCCCCGCGCATGCCAGGCCCGCGCTATGGCACTGCCGCGACGTGTGACTGCTGCGTTCAGCCGACCGCGAGTACCGCACGCCGACAGCCCGGCTTCGTGAGCAGCATCTGCACGTCACCCAATTGGCGCTCCGCGAAGCCGCCCTCGCAATAGCACAAATAGTACTCCCACAGCCGCACGAAGCTCTCCGGATAGCCCAGCTTTCGCACGGCACTGACATTGGCAAAGAATCTCTCGCGCCAATGGCGCAGGGTTGTCGCGTAGTGCGGGCCAATATCTTGCAGATGAAAAATCTTGAGATCCGTCACACGCGCCAACGACCGGCTGATCGCCTCGACCGACGGGATGAAGCTACCCGGAAAAATAAACCGCTGAATGAAGTCGACGCTCTGCAACGCCTGTGCGTAGAACTGGTCCTGAATGGTGATGGCTTGTAGCAGCATCGCGCCATGGGGTTGCAATAGCGCCGCGCACTTGCCGAGATAGGTGTCCAGGTAACGCGCCCCAACGGCTTCGATCATTTCGATCGAAGCGATCTTGTCGAATTGTCCATTCAGGTCGCGGTAGTCCTGCAGCAGTACGGTGATGCGATCGCTGAGGCCACGCTTGGCCACCAGAGCTCGGGCATAGTCAAACTGCTGCTGTGAGATGGTCGTGGTGGTGACTCGACAGCCGTAGTGTTCGGCCGCATGGATAGCGAGCCCGCCCCAACCCGTGCCAATCTCCAGCAGATGCTCATGGGACCTGAGGTCCAGCTTGCGGCAAGCGGTGTCGAACTTGGCGATCTGCGCGTCGTGCAGGCTGGCGTCGGTGCAACGAAAGATCGCGCAGGAATAGGCCATTGTCTCATCGAGCATGAGTCGGTAGAGATCGTTGCCGAGGTCGTAGTGCGCCGTGATGTTGCGCGCGCTGCCGCTGCGGCTATTGCGATTGGCAAGGTGAAACAGCTTGTGCAGCGGCCGACTGACCAGGCTCGCCCAGCCACGATCCATCACGTTCATCTGCTCTCGATTGGCGAGGAAAACGCGCACGAGATTGGTCAGGTTGTCGCAGCGCCACAGCCCGCGTATGTATGCCTCGCCAGCACCCACCGTGCCGCCGAAGGCGACATCGGCAAACATCTGCGGATGGTCGATGTAAAGCGTGCAGCCGAGGTCGCAGGCCGCGCTGTGCCGGCCGAACCGGTGTTCGCGGCCACCCTCGATGACCCGCAGCTCGCCCAGACGAAGGTGCTCAAGCTGTCCCAGTACCAGCCTTCTGCCGAGACGCGCCAGCCACGACGGCGAGTCGAGCGGCAAGCCGTGCTCATAAGGGATGATCGAAGGCTTCGTTGTGCTATCGGTGGTCATATCGTTCGTCGTTCAGTTGTTCGCGCCGTGCGGCTGGCAGCTTGCTGGGATGAGCATGGAAAGGTGCGCGCTTGACCAACAGCTTGAATGCCTGCCAGTAGATGAGCGCCGTGACTTTCACGGTGACCCAGGGCACCGACAGCAGGGCGCGCGCCAGTGAACCGCTCGCGATCTCCTCACGTCGCAAGTGCAGTGTCGCGTCGAACTGCGAGCGCCCTTCGCGCCAATTCTCCATGTGGATATCGAGACCATTCGCAGGCACCGTGAAGCGCCAGTCGTAGTGCATGTCCATGGGCAGGAACGGTGATACGTGGAAGCGCTTGTCGAATACGAAGCGCCACCCCTTGGCACCAACGCGTGTGCCGGTCGTTAGTGGCAAGACGTAGGCGTGGCGCTCCTTCCAGGGCGTATTCGTGATCTCCGCAATGATTGTTTCGAGCGTCTCGCCAGCGGCATCGAAAACGTAGTAGAAGCTCACCGGGTTGAAGCAGACGCCAAGAAAGCGCAGGTGTGTGAGCAGGCGTATGGGACCCACGGGCCGCTCGCCGCTCTCGCGCTCGACGAGATCACGCACTGCGACGGCCAATGATCGCTGTGGATCCCCATGATAGTCGCGCCGACGAAACCACGCTGGCGCGGGTCGACGTGCCGACCACAACCAGAATCGATCGAACAGACCCGGTAATTCATCCAGATCGAGGTACGACATGAAAATGCGGTAACGAAACGCATTGCCCTGCGGACCGAATCGACGATGCTGGATCGTGCCCGTGTAAATGCCGCTCTTCATAGCGCTAACGCGAAGTCGGAATGGGTGGTGTCCGCTCGTACACCCATGACACGCGCAAGCTCATCCAAGGCCCAGAGCGCGCTCACGACGCCATCTTCGTGAAATCCGTAGCGCCAGTAGGCGCCGCAGTAGAACGTGCGCCTGACGCCGCTGATCTCCAGCCGCCGGCGCTGCGCCGCTACGCCCGCCGGTAGATAGACTGGGTGATGGTAGTTGAAGCTGGCGATAACCTTTTGCGGCTCGATATCCGCGCTGCGATTGAGCGTCACCATGAAGACGTCGGACGCTGTCAGCGACTGCAGCGTGTTCATGTCATAGGTCAGCGCCACGCGCTCGGCGAAGCGTCCGAGCGAATGATAGTTCCAGGCTGCGCGGGCCCGCGGATTGCGCGGCAGCATGCGCGTGTCGGTATGCAAGGTCGCCTCGTTCGCCTGATAGGGGAACGCGCTCAGGATTTCGGTTTCGACTGACGCCGGGTCATCGAGCAGCGCGAGTGCCTGATCGCTGTGACAAGCGAGCACGATATAGTCGAACGATTGGACCTCTCCGCGTACCGTGCGCACGCGGACCGCGTCGGTGTCACGCCGGATACCGGCAACCGGTGTGCTCAACCTGATCGCGGATCGAAACGGTGCGCACAGCTTGTTCACGTATTCGCGCGAACCGCCCTGGATCGCCTGCCAGACAGGACGATTATTGATATTGAGAAATCCGTGCCGCTCGAAGAAGTCGACGAA
>JAGRJB010000160.1 GCA_020442965.1 Pseudomonadales bacterium | reverse complement strand
TTCCTCGATCAGATCGGGCTCGATCGACAGATCAAATCGCCAGCTAGGCGGCGTAACTCGCCAGCCGTCCGATTCAAGGACGACGGTCATGCCGAGTGCGCGTAGCGTGCGCTCGATGCGTGCATCGTCAATCGTCATGCCTAACAAGCTAGTCACGCGCTTGCGACGCAGACGGATCTCTGCGCGAGCCGGTATGTGCTCCGGGCTCTCATCGATTCGCACAGGGCCCGCTGTTCCGCCTGCCATTTGAATCAGCAACTCAGTCGCACGCGCCATCGCTCGCAGCTGTCCGGCCGGATCGACGCCTCGTTCGAAGCGCTGACTCGCGTCGGTGACCAGACCCAGGCGTCGTCCGCGCCCAGCGATGGCGGCCGGTGCGAAGTACGCGACCTCGAGCAGGACATCGCGTGTCTCGGCTGATACCGCCGTGCGTTCACCGCCCATGACTCCCGCGAGACCGACCGGCCCCGCATCGTCCGCGATGACGAGCATGTCGGGCTCGAGCTCTACAGCCGTGCCATCCAATAGCTTAAGCGGCTCCTGAGCGCGGGCGAAGCGGATGTCTATGGCGCCGCGCAACTTGTCCAAGTCGTAAGCATGCATCGGCTGCCCGAGCTCGAGCAGCACGTAGTTGGTTACATCAACGACCGGGCTGATCGATCGGACGCCGGCGCGGCGCAGCCGCTCGCGTATCGCAATGGGAGTCGCGCCGCGATTTGCGATACCGCGAATGACACGACTGACGAATCGCGGACAGGCACCCGACGCTGTGCGGACAACGGGATGGACCGCGTCAGTCATCACCGGCACCGTCTTGTCGATTGGAGCCTCGAGAACAACTGCTTGCAAGGCGGCAACCTCACGCGCTACGCCAACGATCGACATCACATCGCCACGGTTCGGCGTGACGTTGAGCTCGATGATGGTGTCGGCGAGGTGCAGATAGTCGCGCAACACCTGTCCGACTGGCGCATCGGATGGCAACTCGAGGATTCCCTCGGACGTGTCCGCCAACCCCAGTTCCTTGGCTGAGCACAGCATGCCCCTGGACTCGACGCCGCGCAGCTTGGCCGCCGTGATCGCAAGACTGCCGGGCAAGCGTGCGCCCACTTGCGCCAACGCAGTCTTCAGGCCGGCGCGTGCATTCGCAGCGCCGCACACGATCTGTAGTTGCCCGAACGCGTCGTTAGGCTCAACCGCAACGCGACAAATCCGCAACTTCTCGGCATCAGGATGCTGCTCCGCCACGATGATCCGCGCGACGACGACGCCCGCAAACTCAGGCGCCGCGGCCGCAATGCTCTCGAGCTCGAAGCCGCTCATAGTGAGACGTGAGCCGAGTTCACGAGCCGCCCACGGGACGGCGACAAAATCAGCCAGCCAGGAGAGTGGCACTTTCATGGTTGCGACTTCATGCCGAGCGCCCTAGCCCGCCCGAAACTGCGCGAGAAAGCGCAGATCATTGTCGAAGAACAAACGCAGATCGTTCACACCATAGCGCAACATGGTCAATCGTTCGATGCCGAAGCCGAATGCGAAACCAGTAAAGCGCTCGCTGTCGATGTCGCAGGCCTTGAACACGTTGGGATGCACCATTCCGCAACCTGCCACCTCGAGCCAGCCGGTGTGCTTGCATACCCGACAGCCCTCCCCACCACAGAAGACACACGAAATATCGACCTCGGCGGACGGCTCGG
>JAGRJB010000159.1 GCA_020442965.1 Pseudomonadales bacterium | reverse complement strand
CTACTTCGATCAATTGCGTGAGCAATTGGACCCGGAGCGATCGCTCGCGGAGACGGTCAATCCGGGCTCCGATTGGGTCGAAGTGGGCGGCGCACGGCGGCATATCACGAGCTACCTCGCGGATTTTCTGTTCCCGAGCCGGCGCGCGCAGGCGCCGGTCAAGATGCTCTCGGGCGGCGAGCGCAATCGACTGTTGCTGGCACGCCTGTTTGCCGCGCCCGCCAATCTGCTGGTTCTCGATGAGCCCACTAACGATCTGGACATCGAATCACTCGAGCTGCTCGAGCAACTGTTGCAGGACTATACGGGTACCCTGTTGTTGGTCACGCACGATCGACGCTTTCTCGACAACGTCGTGACGCAATCCTTGGTCGCCCAAGGTGGCGGTCACTGGCGCGAGTATGTCGGCGGATATTCCGATTGGCTGGCGCAAGGCGGCGCGGGTTCAACCGACACCCGGCTCAAGTCCGACGCAACGGTACCGGCCCGGTCGCGGGCGTCGAATGACAAGCGCCGTATGAGCTACAAGGACCGGCGCGAACTCGACGCACTGCCCGCCGAGATCGAAGCACTCGAGCGTGAGCAGCGCGCACTCGCAGAGCGTATGAGCGACGCTGACTACTATCGCTGCACGCCCGAGGATATGCGCCGCGATCAGGCGCGTGTGCTCGACATCGAAGCGCTACTGACCGACAAGCTGGCTCGCTGGGAGCTGCTGGAATCACAGGCCGAGCGCCTCGGGCGCAACGAGGCCGACTAGTCCCTATTGCAACGTCTCGCCGGGCCGCTCCCGTAGTAACAACTCCTGCTTGCGCGCGAGCCCCCAGCGGTAGCCCGCCAGCTTGCCATCCGCTGCCACGACACGGTGACACGGAATCAGCACGGCGATCTGATTGCGAGCGCAGGCCGAAGCCACCGCACGCGTCGCTCGCGCATTGCCCAGCCGACGAGCGAACTCGCCGTAACTGACTGTCTCGCCGAGTGGAATCTGTCTCAGCGCCCGCCATACGCGTGACTGGAAGGCGGTACCCTGAATGTCGAGCGGCAGATCGAGCGCCGCGCGTGGCAACAGCACGAAGTCGCGCACTTGCTCGAACCAGGCAGACAGCCGGGCTTCGTCGTTGGCGAATCTCGCCTGCGGCAGGGCGGCACGCATTTCTTCGAGCATGGCGCCGGGCGCATCGCCGAACGTCAGCCAGCAAATCCCCCGAGACGTAGCGCCCAGCAACATCCAGCCGAGGTCGGACAGACCCATCCACCAACCGACATTCATCGGCTTGCGCAGCCGGCCGGGTGTGACGCCCAGGTTTTCGGCCGCGGCGACGTAGGCCGCCGAGACGTTGTTGAAACCGGCATTGAACACGGCGTCGAGAGCAGTCCGGCTCGTGCTCGCGCCGCTGGCCAACCGGTGCAGTGCGAGCGCCTGCGCATAAGCCCTCGGACTGACCCCCAGTCGTCGGGTGAATTGGCGCTGCAGTTCCGACTTGCCGACGTTCAGACTGCGCGCCAGATCCTCGAGGCGCGGCGCCTCGCGCTCGATCTGCCGACAGGCGGCGTTCAAGACCTGCGGCCAATCGATTCTGGATGGTGCGACTGCGAGCTTCATGGGCCGATCCTAATCGGTATCCGGTAACGCATCTTCCAGATTCGTGCGCAGGCACCGGCATCGATTACCTACGGGCCCGCAAGCGCCTCGCGCCGCATCAGCGCCCAGAGGTCTTCGACGTGCTTCTGAGTCGTAGTGTGCGTGCCAAATGACACTCGCACCATCCAACGTCCATCGATCTGCGCCGGCGTGAGATACGCCTCGCCTGAGCGATTGATGCGTCCGACCCAGGCGAGTGTATGCGCATCCAGCGCCTCGCCGCGCAGGCCCTCCGGTTCGTGGCGCACACAGACCGTTTGCAATGGCACCGGTGCCAGGCGTCGCCAGTGATCGGCCGCGTCGACTTTGGCAGCGAACCACTGAGCGTAGCCCAGGTCGCGCCGGATGCGGGCCTGCAGCGCCGCAACCCCCTGTTCGCGAATGACGAACCAGAGTTTCAAGCTGCGCATACGGCGACCGAGTGGCACGCCCCAATCGCGGTAATTCGGTGCCGCGCCGTCCGCCGCGGTTTGCAGGTAGCTCGGGTTGGAGGACATCACGCGCACGAGATGCTCTGGATCTCGTACGAAGTACGTCGAGCAGTCGAACGCCACACCTAACCACTTGTGTGGATTGACAACCAGCGAATCGGCGGCCTCGACGCCGACCCAGTGCTGGCGGCACTCAGGTACGATCATTGCCGAGCCAGCCAGGGCCGCGTCGACATGCAGCCAGCAACGATGCCGGCTGGCCAGCTCGGCCAGCGAGTCGATCGGATCGAGCGCGGTCGTCGCCGTGGTTCCGCAGGTCGCAACGATGGCGCACGGCACATGGCCGGCAGCACGATCGTCGATCAGCATGGTCTCAAGCACATCGGCGCGCATCGCAAAGCGTTCGTCGGTCGGAACGATCCGCAGGTGCTCGCTGCCGAATCCCGCTAACAAGGCGGCCTTGCCCACCGAACTATGGCTCTGTGAGGAGACATATACGATCAGTGGTGCCGGCGCTCCCTGTAATCCGGCACGGGTCGCACCATAGTCCGTCGCACGCTCACGTGCGCACACCAGCGCCACGAAAGTAGCGGTCGATGCCGTATCCTGAATCACGCCGCGCCAACGCTCGCTGAGACCCAGCATCTGACGCAACCAATCGGTCGTCAGCTCTTCGAGTTCGGTCAGCGCGGGACTAGCCTGCCAGTTGAGACCCAATTGCGCGAGACCCGTGCTCGCGAGGTCACCGAGTACAGCCGACAGCAAGCTGTTAGACGGAAAATAGCCGAAGAACCGTGGATCCTGCCAATGAGAACAGGCGGGCAAAATCACAGCGCTCAGATCCCGGAGCAACTGATCGCCAGACTCCGGTTGTAGCGGCGGTACGGCCGGCAGCTTTGCTCGCAGAGCGCCCGGCGTAATCTGCGCCATCACCGGAAATTCGCCGCGGCTCGCACGCGCGCGGTAGTCAGCAATGAAATCGATCAGCTCGTGACCGACTCTGCGGAACTCCGCTGGCGTCATGCCGACAGCGCCTGAGCCGCCGCGACCTGTGACGGCGGCGTCTTTGGCTTGACGAGCCAGGCAGCCAACGCGGGGATCAGCAGCACCGCACCCAACATGTTCACGAAGAACATGAACGTGAGCATCACGCCGATATCGGCCTGGAACTTGAGCGGCGAGAACACCCAGGTGACGACGCCGATTGCTAGCGTGATGCCGGTGAAAATGATACTGGCGCCGGTGACGCGCATCGATTTCTCGAACGAATCGTGTACCGACAGGCCCTGACCCAGGTATTCGCGCATCCGGCTCCACAGATAGATGCCATAGTCGACGCCGATGCCGGCGCCGAGCGCCACCATCGGCAGCGTGTTCATCTTGAGACCGATGCCGACTATGGCCATCACCGCGTAAACCAGAATCGACACCAGTGCGAGGGGCACGACGACGAGAAACGCTCCGATGAAAGAGCGGAAAGTCAACAGACACATCAGGATGACGGCGCCAAACACGCCCGCGAGAATCGGAAATTCCTTGGCCTTTACCTCCTCGTTCGTGGCCGCCATAACACCCACATTACCGGTCGCCAACTTGAACGCCGCGCCTTGCACCGGATTGTCGGTACGCCACTTCTTGACCGCCGCGACCACACGCTCTATGGTCTCGGCGCGGTGATCGGTCAGAAACATCATGACCGGTACAACATCGCAGCTGGCGTTCAGCAAGCCGGTGCTGGTCTCGATATAGCGCGTTGACTGCGTCAATTGATTCGGCTCGCGCGGAATCGCGCGCCACTTGAGGCTACCCTCGTTCCAACCGGCAATCGCAATTCGCGCCACCAACGGCAGCGAGACGACTTCCTGCACGCCGGTGACATTCATCATGTGCCAGGAGAAATTATCGGCGGCCATCATCAGCGCGTGACTCGTGCACATCGGCTGCTCGGTCTCGACGATTACCGTCAACACGTCTACACCGATCGAAAACTTGGAGGTGATGATGTTGCTGTCGACGTTATAGCGTGAGTCGGCACGCAACTCCGGTACACCGGCCTGCGTATCGCCGATGGGAGTTTCCCGCCCTTTCCACCAACCCAGCGCGCCCAGTACGACGGCGAACAATATGGCGCCGAGTGCCGGTCCCTTGCGAGTGATGCCGGCAAGCCTGTGCCACAGGCGGCCTAACTTCTCCTGTCGCCGTGTGACGCGCGCTCGATAGCGCGCGCCCCAGGTGACATATGAGACGAGCACTGGCAGCAGAATCAGGTCGGTTAGAATAACGATCGCGACACCGATGCTCGCGGTAACCGCCATTTCCTGCACGACCTGAACAGGAATCAATAGAATAGTCACGAATCCGATCAGGTCCGCTAACAAAGCGATCACCGCCGGCACCAGCAATTGGCGAAAGGTGCGTCGCGCTGCCTCGATGCTATCGAGCCCCTCGATCGCTGCTTCTTTGACGGCACTGATCTTCTGCACGCCGTGACTGACGCCGATGGCGAACACCAGGAATGGCACTAACAGGCCGAGCGGATCGATGCCGAATCCCAATAGCACCAGCATACCCAGCTGCCAAACGACCGCGATGACGGAACAGACCACCGGCACCAGTGCCACACGGAAAGACATGATGTAGAGCCAGACCGCGAACAAGGTCAGCGCGACTGTCACCACGGCAAACGTCGCAACCTGCTGCGCACCGGCCGCGATATCACCCATGACCTTGGCGAAGCCAATGATTCGCACAGCGATGGTCGGGCTCTCGATTTTCTGACGAACGCGCTCCTCGAGTTTGCGCGCGATGACGATCGGATCGACGGGGTCGCCCGCCGCGTCCTTCTCCAGCACGATCGCCGAGACCAGTGCGCCAGAGAAGTCGTTCGCGACCAGGCGCCCGACGATGCCGGCCTTCAGAATATTCTCGCGTACCTGGGCGAGATTCGCGGGTGTGGGCTGGAAGTCGGCCGGCACGACGTTGCCGGCCTGAATGCCGTCCTCGACGACTTCCAGGTAGCGGACATTCGGTGTGAACAGCGACTGCACGCGGCCGCGATCGATGCCATCCATGACGATGACTTCGTCGGTGGCCTTCTTGAGCGCGTTGAAAAAGTTCGGCGTGAACATGTTGCCATCGCGGGCAAACACCGCGATCAGCACCCGGTTGGCACCCCCGAATTCGGCTTGGTGCTCGAGGAATGTCTGCATGTACTCATGCTTGAGCGGCAATTGCTTCGTAAACGAGGCGTCGATACGCAGGCCGCGAACGGTCACCCCGAGCATCGCAATGCTCAGAACCGTGAAGAGCACGATGATCAGCCCACGATGGCCGAATATCGTGCGCTCGAGCCAGGCTTCGAAAGGGCCTGCTCGCAGATTGTCAGGCCCCGCCGCCGTCACGGGCGCTCACCCAATACGATGCGCTTGACACCGGCCTCGCCGACCGCGACTACCGCATGATCGCTCAATGGCGCCAGTGCGGCGATTCCCTTGCGATCAGCCTGCTGTTGCAGCGTCCAGCCGGAGCTTCCCGCCAGCCGCACTAACAAGACCCCCGACAGCCCGGATACGACGATCGTCCCGTCAGCCAGGCGCACGGCGTCAGTCAACATCGCGGTGGTGTGCGTCTCGATCTGCGACCAAGTGAGGCCGGCATCGTTGCTGCGCCACAGATTGCCGCGCAAGCCGAAGGCCAACAAGCCATCGCCCTCGAGCGGCAGCAGACCGTAGAAGGAACCGTCGTATGGCGAGGGCAGCGTGCGCCAATTGCGGCCGCCATCGTCCGATCGATACAGGTGACCCGCTTCGGCCGCCATGTACAACTTGCCATTGGCAGCCGCGATATGGTTCAGGTGGTAATCGGGCGCAAATTCGTCCTCGGAAGTCGCCGCAGCCAGCGGCAAGGCGGCAAACTTCTGGCTCGTCCAGCTCAAGCCACCGTCGCTCGTGGTTAGATAGGTGTCGTACGCACCGATCGCGATGCCGTGATCACGATCCGCGAACCATAGATCCAACAACGGCTGCTGCGTCTGCGGCGCAAAGTAGACCCGTTGCCAGGTCTCGCCGCCGTCCGTGGTCCTGAGGACTGTTTCGTCGTGACCGACCGCCCAGCCGTCACGCGCATCGACAAAAAACACACCGGTCAGCATGGTGCGCGTCGGCACCGATTCGGCTTGGCGCCAGCTGACACCCAGGTCGTCCGATAGCAAGATGTCGCCGCGCCAGCCCACGGTCACCAGTCGGTCACCCGCTCGCGCAATGTCCAGCAGTAGCGTGCTTGCCGCCAGCGGCATGATCTCCGCTGGCTTGTTAGCCTGATCGCCCGGATCCAGCCGCGGCTGCGCACTTGCAACAGCCGCGCAAGCGCCGAGCAGCAGGCCAGCGTAGCGGGCGTTCGGCCCCATTACCCGGAGCCGGCCGTCCCTGTCAGCGTACGCCGCGACGCTGCAATGCGCTCGGCTGGAAGTTGGCGGGTGTGAACTTGACCGAGAAATCGTAGGTCCGCGGCTCTTCGTTATCCAGACCGAGTGCCAGATAGCGCCCGTTCGAGAGATCGAAGGTCGTCTCGAGCGTCGTCCAGACCGTCGGCAAGTCATAGTAATTGATCACGTGGCCTTCCTGCACCCGATACAACTGCCCGCGCCGGTCATAACAATCGACCGCGACAATCTGCCAGCTGTCTTCGTCAATGTAAAACGTGCGGCGGCTGTACAGGTGACTCATACCCTTCTTCAGGGTCGAGTCGACGACCCAGACGCGGTGCAGCTCATAGCGC
>JAGRJB010000158.1 GCA_020442965.1 Pseudomonadales bacterium | reverse complement strand
TGGCTGCCGTGGATGCTGATGGGCCAAAGCCCCGGCCACCTGTTCTATCGATCCCACACCTTGAAACTCGAGCGCGTCGAGGACCTACCGAAGGACATCTTGGCGTACACCGAGAAGCGTTTCCCCAAATACCTGACGGCGCCGACCGAATGGCAGTCGCCGAATGTCTCAAGCTTTGAGATGTTCGCGAAAGATCGCAAGCCGAAGCCCTGAGGTCCACGGTGGGTAAGACCTTCTAATCAATTCAAGCAGACCTCGCGGATTGGATCGGGCGTCAGCCACTATTCTTCGTGGCCACTGCGCCGATCAGCGCTGCTCGTCACGTCAGTTGCTCGCCAAAAGGCGGAAATTGCCTGCAAGTGCTCGGGACGCACGACGTCGTCTACGTAGACGGCGCACTGAAGTCACCGTGCCGGCACCTTCTGCGACTAGTACAGATCATAGACGGTGTCGAGGATCTCGTTAGTCTCCCGGTCGATCGAGAGCGCATCGTTGCCCACGCGGATCTACCGGCCCCAGTGCGGCGGCTCGTACAATGCGTAGCAGCTCTCGTCGTTAGTGTAGTAACGACTGCTCGAGAAATAGACGGAATCGCTTGCAGGAACCAGTAGCCGCCAACGGCTGCATTCAGTTGCGATGGTGTGAGCAGCTGCTGAACCCAAGCGGCACGCACGACCTGCCGCTCTCCGATACGTTTGTTTGTAAACGTCAGTTGGCCGACACGCGCCCAGTCGCGAGCGTTCGCGCTGATGCAGCAGAAGGTGCGGGTCGTACCGCGCGGCCGATCGAGGCGCACGCAAGCATCTTGCGCACCAATCCGCTGCCAAAGGTCCGTCGATATCTGTTTGGCATGGGACTGGCCCGTGGTCGGGTCGAGTATCGAGCCTAACCACTTGGCATCGAGTGCTGCACCTCGGAAGCATGTTCCGGGTGCCGCTCGTGGCTGTTGCGCCAGCAGCAAGGATTCGAAATCGGTCCCGATGAACAGCTGCATGCCGGGCGAGTCCGCCGCAATCTCGTAGGGCGGGTCACGCAGGCGGGACTGGTTGTAGAGCAGATCTCGCAACGTGATCTTGGCACGCGCCTCGTCGCGCCACTCGGGGATATATCGGACCACGCTTTCGTCCAGAGAGCGAATGGCGCCCAAGTCGATAGCAGCACCCAAGACAAGCTCGAGTAGCGCGCGATGCCATGGGCCAGGAATCGAAACGAACGTCGGCCCGGCGGGCTCTTCGTAGTGCTCAATGACATTTCTCCCGACCTGTATCACCAGGACCGCGAAAGAGCCCCAGCGCTTCACAACCTCGACGATCGCTGCAGTCTGCGGCACATAAGATTCCTTAGCCGCCGAGTCGGGATCCGCGCCAATAAGCCAGCGAGCAGAACCGCCGGTCACTCGCTCGACGGGGCGATACCAGTGTGCAGCGGCGATCACGTCATCCTGCGCAGGCAACTGTCAACAGCGACCGGCGGCCGAGTAGTCGCTGCAGCCTGCCGACACGACCAGCAGCGCCACGAGCAGGACGGCATACCCTGTACGATGCATGCGCTGGGATCGGAATGTAGTCGTCATAGCGGTTGCCGGGAGGCTCACAACGCGCTAGAACGTGGCAGGAATATTGTTCGAGCTGTTATGAAAAGGGGAAGCGGCATGAATGGATCGGCTATATCGCGCCGTGCGGCGTTGCAGCGGTCGGCTTTGCTCGGCGGTGCCTTGGCAGGCGTGACCAGCGGCGCCATGGGACTGCTGCTACCGGGCAGCGCAATGGGTGCCACCCAAGAGGCGGCGGCCAGACTGGATCTCGACGACCCCACTGTGCGTACGCGAGTGCTCGCCAAGATTCGCGGGTCGATTGCGGACGAAACTGTCTACACCTTTTGTCGACTGCATCTGTATCTCTATTTGAACGACGGCAATCTGCTGCCGATGCTGACCATGCAGAACCTCAATGCCGCGCGCTGGAAGCCACTGCCAAATGGGCACTATGCTGGCACAGTGTATGAAGTCGGCGTCTACACCAAATTCGACACCGATGAAGTCGTCGACACCTGGCGCAACCCGGTCACGGGCGAGGAGCGCAAGATCTGGCAGTTCTTCGGCGGGCCGCTGTCAGTTGAAATCGGACCGGAGGGCATCGTGACTGGCCCAGAAGCGACCTTGAAGCCCAAGGAAATGCGCATCGACATTCTGGGCGATACCGTCATCACGCCTAACCACTCCGCCTTCTCGTTTCCGAACCCTTTCAAGGAAGACAAGTGGCCGAAGGAGGCCGGTGGACCCACCTTTTTCTGGGACTCACACTATTTTTATGCGGCCAATCTGGCCGACGTGATGAACCCGGACTTGAAGCGCGCCCACTCTGCGACGCAATTTCAGAACATGGTCAGTTTTCATCCCTGGCTCGGCATGGGTAAGACGCCGGGCCGCACCTACGGCAAGGGGCTGGGCGCCAAGTTACGCTCACTCGATGACCTGCCGGTTGCAGCACGGATAGTGCTCGAGCAGCGTGCACCGGAGATCTTCGAGCTCGATAAATGGACTAAGCCACGCATCGACTTCCTGGAATACATGCAACAGCGAGCGCCAGGCTGACTTTCGATGCGACACTGTCGCGCATCGACGCAGCAGCCGATAGCGACGAGCAGGATCTCCGCTTACCGTGATGCATACTAACAGGATGAGCACTACGTTTCGCCGTGGCGACACTCGGGCCGATCTGCTGCATGGGCGTCAAGGCCCCCACAGACAGGCGAGTAGCTCGCGTCCAATCAGGTGGACTGCAGGACACCAATCCTGTCGCACAATCGCCCTACCTAATTGATGGCATCAGCACGGCCCTAGCCTGATCAACTCGCAAATATCATCGTTGGCGAATCGATCTGAGCTCCGCAGGCATTGCGGCGACACTTTTTGTAACCCGACCACGTGCTGAACCGGATGCCTGAGACACAGGCAGTGTGTGATGCCGCACCGCATACCGGGCAAACCTAACCAATACGGGTCCCGCGTTTCAGTGCTGTGTTCTTCAGGTAGTGACGAAATTTCCACGCTGCGCCGGCGATCGGCTGTGAGCAGTAGCGGCAAGTTGTATCAAGCGCCTCGGGTTTTCCGTGTGAGTCATCGAATTCGGTCGTGGCAACTGCCGGCGGCAACGCGCTGACCACTCGTGCGAGTTTGATGCGCAGGCCCGCTCTGGGTTGTGCCTTCTCGCGAGCAGAGACTCTTGAAACGTCGATTTCGGCTAGTACCCAAATGGCGACGTGCACGCCCGACAGATCCGCCTCAACAGCATTTGCACGATAGAGCTGTGCGAGCTTCTCGGCCGTTTCGGCGACAATACCGTGATTATCGACGCGCTCGCTGATGACCTGTTCATACAAGAGGGCTGCGTCCTGCCAGCCTGTAGCACGGCTCAATGTGGCAGCTTTTTCAAGCGTTTGCCGGGTCGCCCGATTCAGCCATGCGCATCCCCCGAACCGTACGCCGACATACTGGATTGAGTGTTGTTCGTGTCGTTAGTCACGGGTGACACGCTGTACTTGCCGGATCGCACCGGGGGTATCGTTCGGCGCCGTCGAACTCTTCCACTATCCAGCGATCACCCTCCAGGCGATACTCCTTTTCATGACCGTTCTCGAACAGGCACACGCATCGAAAGCCGAAAGGCTTAGCCGCCGGAGTAGCGTCAGGATCGTGCATGCGCAGTATGAGTTTACGAATGTCGCCGCCGATCGTGGCCGCGAAATCACTTTGCTTGGCACCTCTACCATGCCAGACACCGACGTTCGCAGGCGGCGCATTGCCTTTCTGGGCCGACATGATCGTTACCGATACACCAACTGCGCGCTTGAAACTCT
>JAGRJB010000157.1 GCA_020442965.1 Pseudomonadales bacterium | reverse complement strand
ACTTGCAACAGGCCAACTGGGTAGCCGCCAGTCAGGAAAATTATATCGCGTTTCTCGCGCAATATTTTGCGGAGCGGCAGATGCAAGCGCCAACGTATCGTCTCTACGCGAACACCATGAGCGTAATGCTGCGCGCGGTGCTGCACGAAGGCTACGTCGCACTATTGTCCGAAGACGCCATTGCGCGCGATTTTCCGCCCGAGTCCGTTTTCGTCGTGCCGAACTCGGCGCAGACAATGACCAGACGCATTGGTCTGATCTACACACCGAACGTCATTCGGTCGACTGCATTCCTGCGCCTCAGCCAGTGCCTGGTAGAACACTACGGTACCGCGACTGCGGCGGGCCCGCGTTCTTCTCCTGCGCAATAGCGCCGTTGGCCGGTCGCACGCATGCGGCCGATCACATGGCATGCAGGCGCGAGGCTCGGTGCTGCGACCCGAGAGACGAGCGCGCATCGAGCTCGCGCGAACCCCCCGTTAGACTCTGACGAAGTGTCGCGCGCCAAAGCCTCGGAGGACGGGCGGCGTATCCTTCATGTGCTGGAAGCCGCGTTTGCCGATTTCGCCGGTAAAGTCCATCTCGCTGAACTCCAGGCGCCAGATTTCGCCGTTCCAGCGATGATCCTGCCACAGCGCGAACATGCCCTGCGGCGTGAGAGTCGGAGCACCGGCTGTGTTGAAGTCGAGCGGGTAGTACACACCGCCGCGACGCGTCAGTCGATTCGCCTCGTCGATGACCTTCAGCGTGGTCTGTGCCGGCATCTCGTGATGCGCGATGTAGCTCGCCACGATGTCGAAGTAGCCATCCGGGAATTTTGTGTCCTGCGCCAGGCGCTGCGCGAAATTGGCACCCACGTTCAGATCATTCGCACGCATGTGGCTGTAGCGGACCATCGGGCCACCGATGTCGACGCCCCAGACTTCCGCGTCAGGGAAGCGTTCCTTGAGGGCGACGGTGAACTGACCGACACCGCAACCGTAATCGAGGATGCGGCGCACTTTGCCATCCGCCGGAATCGGCAGCGCATTCGCCGCCATCTTGTGGATCTCATCCTGGTCGTTCTTACCACGCGTGCCCTGGTAGAAGCTGTTAGTACCGTGGTGGTACGTGTGCCCCGCGAAAGCGTCGCCGACATACCCGCCAGGCTGAATGTGAATTTCATGGCAACATTCTTCCGGAATATCCATGGTCGGTACGAGCTCGAGCTTGCCCGGACCCACGTTATCCGCGGCTTCCATCTGGGAGAGATAGAAGTCTTCATTGGCATGGTGGTGATCAAGTATCGCCTTCCACATGATGCGCTGGCTCGACAACCAGGTTTTGGACGCGATGGTGATTTCCGGGTCTTTGTCGATCAGCTGCCGCGCCTGTTCGCTCGTTATTTGCGACGCAGGATCGATACCCTCGCGCACCAACAACCGCTCGAACGCTGCACCGGCGCTCGTACGTGCGGCCTGCGCGGCCACCACACGAAAGCCGACCGAAAAATCGTATAGTCCTTCTGTATGCAGTGAACCCAGCCGCGCCATGCGACCTACCACTCCGCGTGGATGCTTACCCTTCAGGCCACTGACGTGGGATTGAACTTCGGCCATTTGCTTCTCGGCCGCTTCGGTTGATTGCCACTTCAGGGTGCTCGCGACGACGGCAGAAGCCGTTGCCGCACCGAGGAATAGTTGACGACGGTCGATCATGTCTATTTTCTCCGTAAAGATGTCAGGGAAACTGCCAACTCAGCTCTTCGGATAAGGGGCGGACGCCGGCAGATGACCGTCGTCGCCTAACGGGCCGAACGTCAGGTCCACAAAACGGTTGCGATCACGTTCCCAGTCGGCAACTTCTTGAGTAGACGGCATGTACTGCTCGATCATCTCGTTCGTGACGCCCTTGGTCGCCATGACGGCCTCCATGACCTTGAGGCGGTACTGCGTCGCCCACAGTTCCGTGCCGATCGCAATCAGGCAGGTCATCATTTTGTCCATGGTGGGATCGCCGAGTAACACGCCGTCCGAGAGATGCTTCGGAATCGCTTCTACCGTGTAGGTCTGCCGGGTCTTCGCGGGCGTGGCCATTACAGATCTCCTCAGAATGAAGGGAAGTACGCAGCGAGGATAGCGCGCAGGTGCCGCGCTGTTGCCTCACGTCAAATAGACAAACTAACGTCTTATTATCGCTGCAAAGCGAGCTTGGAGCGGGTGACAAATAGTCATGGACATGAGAAACGCGCATGCCGTGGCGAGCTGCCGCCGCCACGCCTCGAGATCTTGGCGAGCATCACGGTCGTCGTGCCGACTGTCAGGTCGCGAATTTCAGGATCCGCTGTCCGAGCAATCGCCCGAAGGTGAGCGCCGGCGTCACCGACATGCCG
>JAGRJB010000156.1 GCA_020442965.1 Pseudomonadales bacterium | reverse complement strand
TTTCCATCTGCATGAAATCCGAGCGCGTGCGCCGCGCCTCGCCCTTGGCGCGCACCTGGCCGGCCATCTGGATGGCGCCGCCGAACAGCAGGAACTTTGCCGCGAGCGTGGTCTTGCCGGCGTCGGGGTGCGAAATAATGGCGAACGTGCGGCGGCGAGCGATTTCCTGCTCGATTGAACTCATCGGCCTTCGCTGGAAAAATGGGTCGCGGATTGTACCCGATCAGCCAGTGCGCGGTCGCCTGCCGCGCAAGGAGGTACGCAAGATCACCGCGTCCTCGCGCCCGTGCACCGCCTGATAGTAGCCGCGCCGCATGCCGACCTGCTCGAACGCCAGCGATTGGTACAGGCGGATGGCGGCCGTATTGGTCGGTCGCACCTCCAAGAAAATCTCGAGCATTCCAGCGGCAGCGCCAACGTCCATGAGGTGCTCCAGCAGCCGCCTGCCAAGGCCGCGCGCGCGAAAAATAGGTTGCACACAGACGTTGAGGATATGTGCCTCGCCCGCACCGCTGCTCATCACACCATAGCCGATGATCTGCGCGCCGAGATCGAGGACGCGGCAGGTGTAGCCCACCCGCACGCAATCGCGAAATATCCCCTCGCTCCACGGGAACGGATACGACAAGCGCTCCAATGCAACGACCTCGGGCACGTCGCTCTCCAACATCGGGCGCAAGGCGATCTCTGGCAGGGGACGGAGCTCGTCAGACGCGGCCGCCATCGACTAACGCTCCGTGGCCGCCTGCGTTGACTGCAGCGTGGCGCAAGCAAACTTGAGGTCGTCCCAGGCCTTGCGCTTCTCGGCCGGCGCTCGTAGCAAATAGGCCGGATGATAAGTGACGATCAACGGGGTCGAGCGTTCGCCGAACGAATGCACGCGACCGCGTAGGCGGCCCAGCGGCGCGTCGGTCCCTAATAGGTTCTGCGCTGCGACACGTCCGACGGCCAGGATCAACCGCGGGCGAATCAGACCGATCTGCCGCTCCAGATACGGCCGGCATTGCGCCACTTCTTCAGGCTTGGGATCGCGATTCCCTGGCGGATGGCATTTGAGTACATTGGCGATGAACACGGTCTCGCGCGACAGGCCGATTGCACGCAGCATCTCATCTAACTGCTTGCCGGCGCGCCCGACGAAAGGCTCGCCACGACGGTCTTCCTCGGCTCCCGGGGCTTCGCCGACGATCATCCAGTGCGCGTCGCGGGCACCGACGCCGAATACGGTTTGCGTGCGTCCCGCGTGCAAGCCGCAGCGCTGACAACTTGCCACTTGCCCGCAAAGGCTGTCCCAGTCGCCCGGTTGATTCGCGGGCGTAGGTGGCGACGGGACATGCGACTCGGGCTCAACGCGTGTGGTGCGCATTCGCCAAGCCTCGATGCCCAGTGCTCGCAGATAAGCTTGCCGCATCGCCAAATCGCTCATGGCCACCCGCCCGCGCCCAATTAACGCCTGAGCCGCAGCACGCGGCGCCAGAGCCACAGCGCAGGCGCAGACAGCCCATAGGTCGCGAACATCGCAAACAGCATGGTGGGCGGATCGATCGCGATAAAGACGAAAGCCAGCAGTACGGTAGTCAGCGTCACGAATCTGACGCGCCGATCATCGTCGACTTGCTTGAGACTGGGGTAACTAAATGATGAAACCATCAAAGCACCTGCGAGACGCGTCACCGTAATGGCAAGAATCAGCCCCGTCAGACCGGGCTGACGCCACTGGCTCCACAACCATACGAAGGCCGCGACCGCCGCCGCCGCTGACGGGCTCGGCAAACCCTCGAAAAAGCGTTTGTCCGAGGCCGAGCGCGCATTGAAGCGTGCCAGCCGCAACGCCGCCGCGGCCGCATAGAAAAACGCCACGATCCAGGCAAAGCGCCGCCAGGTATCGCCATACTCGGCGATACGCACTACGCCCCACTGGTAGGTCACGATCGCTGGTGCAACGCCGAATGCCACCATGTCGGCGAGACTGTCGTATTCCTTGCCGAACGCGCTTTCGGTACCGGTCCACCGGGCGATTCGGCCGTCCAAGCCATCAAACAGCATCGCGACAAAGACCGCGATGCCGGCCCGTTCAAAATTGCCATCAATCGCCGCCACGATGGCGTAGAAGCCTGAAAACAGGCAGCCAGTCGTCATCACGTTCGGAAGAATATAGATGCCGCGCCTGCGATTGCGCGCGCCGTTGGATTCCGTCATTCCCTGATGATAGGCGTGCAGCACGCGCACGACTAGGGAACCGGTGATCAATTCCCATGGAAGATTGAACAGAGGTTCCCTAGACTTGCGGCCCTATGCGCTGGTCCCAATATCCGATCAATACCACCAAAGAAACGCCGGCCGAGGCGGAGATCGTCAGTCATCGGCTGATGCTGCGTGCGGGACTTATCCGACGCGCCGCGGCTGGCCTGTACAGTTGGCTGCCCCTCGGTCTGCGAACACTGCGCAAGGTCGAGGCGATCGTGCGCGAAGAAATGAATCGCGCCGGCGCGCTCGAAGTCTTCATGCCAGCGATTCAACCGGCCGAATACTGGATCGAATCGGGCCGCTGGGAGCAATTCGGGCCGGAGTTGCTGCGCCTCAAGGATCGCCACGACCGCGACTATTGCGTCGGCCCGACGCATGAAGAGGTCATCACTGACATTGCGCGCCGCGAGTTGCAGAGCTACCGACAGCTGCCGGTCAACTTTTATCAAATCCAGACCAAGTTTCGCGATGAAGTTCGACCCCGCTTCGGCGTGATGCGCGCGCGCGAGTTCCTGATGAAGGATGCTTATTCTTTTCATCTCGATGAAGAATCACTGGCGGCTGGCTACCAAACGATGTACGAAGCGTACGCGCGCATTTTTACGCGGCTGCAGCTCAAGTTCCGCGCCGTGCAAGCCGACAGCGGCGCCATCGGCGGCAATGCTTCGCAGGAGTTCCATGTCCTGGCCGATTCCGGCGAGGACGCTATCGTGTTCTCCGATGCGGACGATTACGCCGCCAATCTCGAGATGGCTGCCGCACTACCACCGGCCGCACCGCGATCACCGGCTACCGCCCAGCTAACAACCGTAGCGACGCCGAATGCGCGAACCATCGCCGACGTGAGCGCTTGCCTGAAGGTGTCGACTGAGCAGACTGTCAAGACTCTGCTCGTGGACGCCGATGACGGTGGGGTGGTCGCGCTCGTCCTGCGCGGCGATCACGAACTCAATACCGTCAAAGCGCAGAAACTGCACGGCGTCGCCAATCCGCTGCGGCTCGCAAGCGCCGAGTCCGTCGCGCGCG
>JAGRJB010000155.1 GCA_020442965.1 Pseudomonadales bacterium | reverse complement strand
TTCGCTGTAGCAGAAAAATATCGTTCGATCGCGGGCGAAATTGCTGTCGACGAGCACATCGAGCAGCCCCCCCTGGCCCTGGTAGACCACCTTTGGCACGCCCGTCAGCGGCGCGCCGAGCTTGCCATTCAAAGTAGCGTGACGCAATTGCCCGGGCCGCTCAGTGACCAGCAGTGAGCCGTCGGGCAGAAACGCGAATGACCAGCCCATGTTCACGCCGTCCACCACTGTTGTGGCGCGAACGCCGGCCGCGTTAGTCGCCGCGCAGACGAGCAGGCCTAACACCAAGGCAAAGTACGGTGTGCGCAAATTCTTCATGGCATTTTCCTCGTCAACTCTGTCATACGAATCGATCCCCGCTGCTGCGGCGCGGGCCCGGAAAGAAGGCATTCGTGCACCGCACATACTCCTGGTAGGCTGGGCGTCGTTCACCGATGTTCCGCTCCAGCAGCGTCACGCCGGAGACGCGCAGCAATAGTACGGACATCACTATCGGTCCCGGCAGTGCCCACCATGCGCCGGCGGCCAGGGCTATCAGGAAAAACCCCCACCAGACGCAAAAATCGCCAAAGTAGTTAGGGTGGCGGGTGTAGCGCCACAAGCCTCGGTCCATCACTTGTTGCTGGTTGGCCGGGTCCGACTTGAACCGCGTCAGCTGCCAATCGCCGCCGGCTTCGAACAGGACGCCGATCAACCACAGCGCCGCTCCAAAGTAGTCCAGCCAGTTGATCGCGGCCGGGCTCGCGATCGCTCCGAGCAGCGGCAGGGAGATGATCGAGGCCAGTGCGGCCTGCAGCCAGAACACGAGGTACAGACTCTTGGCGGCAAAATGCGGCTCATTGCGGACTCGAATCGCCTGGTAACGACGATCCTCGCCATGGCCCCAGCTGCGCACTCCGATGTGCAGACTCAGACGCACTGACCAAAGGCCAAGCAAAATGAGTACGAATGTCGTGCGCGGACCGGCCAGGTCGACCGTCAGTGCGTAAGTCAACCCCGCCAACACGAACAAAAGCCCCCACAGCACGTCGACGATTGCGACGTTCTTGAGCGGAACGCTGATCGCCCAGGTGAGTGTCGCGGCCGCTAACAGGACGAGCAGCGCGAGCAGAAACGGTGCAATTTCGAACATTTCCTCAGGCTTGCGTATTTGCTGTCGCCGAACTCGCCAAGCGGCGCTCAGCGCAGTAACCTAGCATGATTGCACTCACGCGCGTATCCAAAGGTCCAAGCCGTGTCATTTGCCCGCTACCGTCGCGACGGCGTCGTCGCAGTCGTCGAACTGAATCATCCCCCACTCAATGCACTGTCGCATGAGCTCAGAACCGCCATCGCGGCTGCGGTTGATAAGGCCGTGGCGGACGAAGCCGTCAAAGCGATTGTCCTGATCGGCAACGACCGCGCGTTTTCGAGCGGCGCGGACATTCGCGAGTTCGAAACCCCGAAGGCGCTTGCCGAACCGAATCTGGACAGCCTCAACAGCGTAGTCGAGGGTTGCCCCAAGCCGGTCGTCGCCGCGATTGCGGGGGCCTGCATGGGCGGCGGCCTCGAGCTGGCATTGAGTTGCCATTTCCGCGTGACGCTTGGCGATGCCAAGATCGCGTTTCCCGAAGTCAAACTAGGACTGGTACCGGGCGCAGGCGGCACGCAGCGCTTCCCGCGATTGGTCGGTCTGGAGCTGGCCGCCAATCTCATCGCATCGGGAAACACGGTGCCGGCGAAGATGTTGAAGGGTACGCGGTTGTTCGATGAGATCGTGACTGACGACTTGCTGCCGGCTGCGATCGCGTTCGCGAAGCGCGTTGTCAAGGACAAACAACCGATCGTGCGGGTCCGTGACCTGACCGTAGATTACCCGCAGGCCGATGCCTACCTGCATTTTGCGCGCACCGGCGCTGCGAGCGTTTCCAAAGGCATGCCAGCACCGGCTCGTTGCGTCGACGCCGTCGCGGCCGCGGTAAATCTGCCGTTTGATCAAGGCCTTGCCGCGGAGCGCACGATTTTTCGCGAACTGATGATCACGCCGGAATCCAAAGCGCTGCGCTACTCGTTTTTTGCGCAACGTGCGGCCAGCAAGATCCCGGACGTGCCGGAATCGACGCTGCAACGTCCAGTCAAATCGGTTGCCGTGTTGGGTGCCGGTACGATGGGCGGCGGCATTGCCATGAATTTTGCCAATGCCGGCATTCCGGTCTACCTACTCGAACTAAAGGCCGACGCACTCGAGCGCGGCATTGCAACGATACGCAAGAACTACGAGTCGAGCGCCAAAAAGGGGCGGTTGAGCACGGCGCAGGTCGAGGAGCGGATGGGGCTGATTAAGCCGACGCTTGAGTACAAGGACATTGCCAGTGTCGATCTCGCGATCGAGGCGGTGTTCGAGGACATCGAGGTCAAGCGGCAAGTATTTTCACGTCTCGATGCCACGCTCAAGCGCGGCGCGATCCTGGCGACCAATACCTCGACGCTCGATGTCAACCAGATCGCCAAGTTCACCAAACGTCCGAAAGACGTAGTCGGCATGCATTTCTTCAGCCCGGCCAATGTCATGAAGCTGCTGGAGATCGT
>JAGRJB010000154.1 GCA_020442965.1 Pseudomonadales bacterium | reverse complement strand
GAAATGAACCCAGCAGGTAGTCAGTCGAGGTCTGCACCTCCAGGCAGTCCAGCCCCGCCTCGCGACAGCGCTTCGCCGCCGCCCCATAGCCACGCACGATGTCCATGATCTCCCGGCGTGTCAGCTCGCGCGGTACTTCGCCCATCATGTTGGGAATGGGCGAGGGTGCGACGGCATATGGCACGCGCAAGGTAGTGTCTTTGTGACCGCCGTGCCACAGCGTGATCGCAAGACGTGAATCGAGCGCGTGCACTTCGTCCGCGAGTCGCGCCAGGCTGGGAATCACGCTGTCGCGATCGAGCCGTACGAGGAGGCTGCGACTGACAGTCGTCGGGTGCACCGGTGACGATTCGATGCCGACCATGCCCGCACCACCGGCGGCACGAGCGACGAGATAGGCGCGATATCGGTCGCTGACGCCCACGACGCCATCTCCGAGTCCCATCCCGTGCGCCGACATGAGCGCACGATTCTTGAGTTGCAGCGGTCCGATCTTGAGCGGGCAGAATAGGTGGGGATAGCGTTCCAGCCCTGCCGTCATGACAACCCGAGGCCAGGTTTGGTGACACCCAGAAAAGCTGTTAGCGCGACTAACACCCAGAGTGCCAGCGCAAGATTGTGCGCACGATGATGGGCCGCATATATCAGTGCATTGCCGGCCGCCTCGGTCGCTGGTTGGCGCAGTTGTGCGAACCCGATCACCCAATCACGGATCACTCGGCGCAATAGCAACCCGAGCACGACAGCGAACCCGAACGTGATGAATTTGGCGGCGAGCCAGCCAGCCTCGACTGGACCCAATCGTGCAAACGACGCCACGCCCATTGCGACGAACATCGCAGCGACCACCCACCGGACCCAACTGTCGAAGCGCACCAACGGTGCCGCTTTCGGATCACGGGCATGGGCGAACAGCCACCATGCGAGCGCCAGCCAGGCGAGGCTGAGTAGCCACACGAGCCAGAGCCAGCCCGACAGGAAAGGCGCGAGACCCAGCTTCAAGGCCAGCGTGCTGCCGACTGGAACCATCAGAATCAGCGCGGTGCGAGGCCCGATGTCGATCAGGAGCAACAGCTCGAGAAACCGCAGCCGTTCGGGCAGGGACAAGTCGGCCCGGGCGACATACCGTGACGCGAAGAAAACGCCGAGGTCCGCGCCCAACCAGTAGGCGAACAGCACGATGTGGACGTACTGCCAGATTGTGTAGGTGGAAATCATAGTCCTGCCAGTATGCCAGAGTGGATCGCGCATTCGGCGAGGTGGAGCGATCGATAGTCAGCGCTGCGATTCGGCGTAAACTGGAGACACGATGAACGTGAACAGGCAGAGCCGGCGTGAGTCTCAGGACGGCGTACGCAGAGTTCGACTCGAACTCGAGCGACCGACCGCTGCAGCCTTGCAGGATTATGGGTTCATGATGGCTGCGAGCGAGACCGCGCCGCGCCGTAGCGCGTTCTATGGCGACAGTGTCGAACTGTGGACACCGGGTGTCTTTCGCTCTGATGACGATACCTGCCTCTCGGTGGCGCGCGTGCATCCACGGCCACGCGAGGTCACGTGGATGGAGCGCCACTTCAAACACACACAGGCCTTCATCCCGATGGGAGCCAAGCCATTCGTCGTCGTGTTAGGTGCGCCGACTGACAGCAACTTGCCGGACCCGGATACGGTGCGAGCATTCCGATTCGACGGTAGCGGTGGCCTGGTCATGCACATTGGAACCTGGCACGAATTTCCGTTTGCGCTCGAGCAATCGACCGACATGGTGGTCGTGTTGCGCAATGAGACCAATCGCGATCTTGAAGTCAAAGAGAACGACGAAGCGATCGGCGGTGATCTGGAAAAGCGCAACGTGCGTGCTCGGCTTGGACTCACGTTCGTCTTCTGATGCCGCTACCGTGGACGCAAATCATTCAGTGGGTGCCGCCGATCATTGAGTTGTCGCGCGATCTGTTAGTCAAATCGAAGCGCGTGCCGCCGATGCCGCCGAGTACGGGCCCAGAGATCAACGTCGCGGAACTCGCGGGACGCGTGGAGGCGCTCGAAGAAAACGAAAGCCGACAGGACGAACTACTG
>JAGRJB010000153.1 GCA_020442965.1 Pseudomonadales bacterium | reverse complement strand
TCATGCTCTTGAGCGGCATGATGCGAACTTTCTTGGAAGCTGGCTTGGCTTTGAACATCATCTTGTCGCCCGTGAAAGGATTGATACCTTCGCGCGCCTTGGTTGCGGGCTTCTTGACGACCTTGAGCTTCATGAGGCCGGGCATCGTGAACAGGCCGGGACCACGCAGGCTCTTCTTGATGATGCCCGTGAGTGAATCGAATACTGCACCGACCTGCTTGCGCGATAGATCGGTGTCCTTGCAAATTTGTGCCACGATCTCCGACTTGGTCGGTGCGCCACCCTTTTTCGCCATACTGATGTACTCCTGAAAATTGATAAAAACCGCGCAAAGACTGCTTCGCGCGTCGTTCAGTCGGCGCGAACCATAGCATAGCTCTAAGCGTTGGCAAGTAATTTTTGCGCGGCGTGCGGTTGGGAAATGCCTAGTTTTCTAGGCTCTGACGTTAGGTCGTCAGTTGGGTCGCTGTCGCAAGACGCGCACAAGCTGCGGCGTCGTGTTGCACGAATCATGAGCAGTCGGCGCGCTCACCCACGTTCGATTCTTTGCGAAAAAGCACGCATAAGTGATTGTCGGAATTGGCGTGATTGCTCGGCGCACCGCGGCTTAGCGCAGCAGGATCAGCAGTGCTTGAATGGCGATGAGCACCCACAATACCGATAGATCGAGCCCGGCGATCGGCGGAATGATGCGGCGTAACGGCATCAATATCGGCTCGCAGATGGAGTACAAGAAATCGTTCACGGGCGAGGGGGCACCCGGCGCCACGAACGACAACAGGGCGTAGAGAAATAGCGCGACGAAGTACAGCCACAGGACGCTTCGCAAAATTTCGTAAAGTGCGGCCTGCAACAGCAGGATCGGGGAGATCGGCGTGAAGCCGCCGCGCAGCATCGACAGGATCGCGACCGTGAGCAATGCGTACAGTGCGATGGCGACCACCGACGCCGTGTCTATCCGGCCAGCGGGTGGCAGGATGCGCCGCAGCGGCAGGATGACCGGGTTCGAGAGTTTGACGATGGCCTGTGCGAGCGGGTTGCGAAAGTTGGCGCGCGCCAGTTGCATGATGAAGCGCAACAGCAACACGTACATGTAGAGCGATAGCAGCGTGCTAACAATAAACTCGAGAGCGGCTTCCATGATTTACTTGGCAAGCTCCTGGCTGCGCCTGGCGGCAGCCGTTAGTGCACGCCGAACGATAGCACGCAGATCGTCGGATTCGAGCGACTGCAGCGCGGCTTCGGTCGTGCCACCCTTGGAAGTGACTGCACCGCGCAGACGCGCAAGATCGCCATCGCTGGCGCGTGCCATCTGCCCGGTCCCGAACAAAGTCTGCAGTGCGAGTTCGTGTGCTGTGGCGCGCGCGAGACCGAGTTCGACCGCTGCGTCAATCATCAATTCGGTCAGTAGCAGAAAATACGCGGGCCCACTGCCCGAGAGCGCCGTCACTGCATCCATCTCGCGCTCAGCCTCAACCCACGCGTAGGTGCCGACGGATGCCGCGACTGCTGCGGCGAGGGCGCGCGCTCCCGGCGGCGTGCCAACGGGTGCGAACAGCGCCGTCGCCCCCGCCCCATGCAGCGCCGGGCGATTCGGCATCGCACGAATGATCGGCACACGGCTGCCGCACCACCGCGACAAATCCGCTACCTGGATTCCGGCCGCCACCGAGATCACGACCGGGCACTTCGATTGCAGCACGTGACCGAGCGGCTGCAAAGTCGCACCCATGTCCTGTGGTTTCACCGCGACGACGACCACGTCGGCGCGGTCGACCGCGCGCGCATTGTCGGCCGACACGTGCACGCCAAGTTCCGCAGCGAGTCGTTCACGCAGGTCCGTCGCTGGTTCGCCGACGTAGATGTTCGCCGGGCTCATGTCATTCGCGAGCAAACCGCGCACCAATGCGGCGCCCATGTTGCCGCCGCCAATGAAGGCCGCGATTTGATGGGATTGTAGCCGCTCCAAGCCAGTCGACATGCTGTGTACTATAGTCAATGTTCGGTCAGGTCCGCGCGCCGAAGATAGCGGTCCCGATTCTGACCATCGTCGATCCCGCTGCGATTGCGGCATCGCAGTCGGCGCTCATTCCCATCGACAACGTATCGAGTGCGAACCCGGCCGTGTTCAACCGATCGAATGCGCGTTTCGTTGTTGCGAACCAATGTCGTTGATCCTCGGGGTCATGTTCGGGTGGCGGCATACACATCAAGCCACGCAGGTGCAGGCGTGGCAATTTACCTACTGCGGCTGCCAGCGCGGGTAGCTCAGCCAGCTCCACGCCACCCTTGGTCGTTTCGCCACCAAGGTGCAATTGCAGGCACACGTTGAGGCGCGCGGCATGAAACGGTCTTTGTTCAGCGAGACGCTCCGCGATCTTGAGGCGCTCGACGGTATGTACCCATGCAAAGTTCTCGGCGATAGCTCGCGTCTTGTTTGCCTGAACGCGGCCAATAAAATGCCAGGTGAGTCCGAGCGAGCGGAGTGTCGCGATCTTCTCGAGCGCTTCCTGCAAGTAATTTTCGCCGAAATTCGTCAACCCGGCCTGCGCTGCTGCAGCGATCGCGGCAGCGGTCTGCCCTTTGGAAGCGGCGATGAGCGTGACGGAATCGACAGTTCTGCCCGATTGTTCAGCCGCACGCGTAATCCGCTCACGAACGATTGCGACACTTTCTGGGCAATTCTGCGGGCTGGATAACATATGGGGGAGGTATACCCGGGTCTATACTCGTCGGCGAAATTGTCTGGGAGCTTGCATGGCTGTTGACGTTGCCCAATTACTCGCGTTCGCCGTCAAGAACAACGCGTCTGACCTTCACTTGTCCGCCGGTGTGCCACCCATGATACGGGTGGACGGCGACATGAAGCGTATCAACATGCCATCGATGACGCACAAAGAAGTGCACGGCATGGTGTACGACATCATGAACGACAAGCAACGCAA
>JAGRJB010000152.1 GCA_020442965.1 Pseudomonadales bacterium | reverse complement strand
GCGCCGCTCGTGCTCGAGGCGGTTGGAGCTGTGCCGCGCGAGCGCTTTCTGCCTGCTGCGCTACGGGCGTTCGCGTATGACGATGCCCCCGTACCGATCGATGCGGGACAGACGATGTCACAGCCATACATCGTCGCACTGATGATTCAGGCCCTTGGCCTTGAGGGTGGGGAGAAAGTGCTCGAAATCGGCACGGGATCAGGCTATGCGGCGGCCGTGTTAGCGCGCATCGCCAGGGACGTGTACACCGTCGAGCGCTACGCGCAGCTTGCGACCAAAGCCGCTGACACGCTGAGTACACTCGGATACGAGAATGTCCATGTGTTACACGCGGATGGCACCCTCGGCTGGCCGGAGCATGCTCCGTACGACGCGATCGTCGTGGCCGCAGGCGGTCCTGGTGTCCCGGAGACCCTGAAGAGCCAACTGAAGGTGGGTGGCCGCCTGATCATTCCAGTGGGTGCGGGACGCACCGCGCAACAGCTCGTGCGCGTCACTCGCCATTCGCAGCACGATTATCAGCAGGAACACCTGGCGGAGGTCGCATTCGTCCCGCTCGTCGGAGCCGAGGGTTGGGCGCCGAACGAGCATGAGAGCGTTCCGTCGACACCAGCTCATGCCGCGAGCAGTACACACTAAACTTTCTGAGGAGTCGTAGCGATGGATGGATTATCGGAATTCCTGGGACGTGTCTGGTGGCTGTTCCTGTTGCGCGGCATTGCGGCAATCCTGTTTGGGGTCGCGGCGTTCGTATGGCCCGCGCCAACGTTGACCATCCTGATCTTTCTGTTCGGCGCCTTCGTCCTGGTAGACGGCGTGTTCGGGTTAGTACATGCAATTCGGTATCGGCGTCAGTTGCGGCGCTGGGGGCTCTTGGCGCTTGAAGGGGTACTTGGCATCGCGATTGGCGCATTGACTTTCAGCGCGCCGGGAATCACGGCGTTCGCCCTACTGATGCTGATCGCCGCCTGGGCGATCGTCAGTGGTGTTCTCAGGATCGTGGTTGCAGTCCAGGTGCGCAAGCTGATCCGGGGCGAATGGTTGTTGGTCGCCGGAGGGGTTTTCTCCATTCTGTTTGGGGTCTTGCTGGTCATGCTGCCGCAGATCGGCATACTCACGGTAGTTTGGTTGATCGCGTTTTATGCCATTCTGTTAGGTGCGCTGTTCGTCTTCCTGGCCCTGCAAATGCGACGCGCCGCATCCAGGGTCAGCTATGCCTGATCGGCTTGGCGCTCGCGCAGCGTCGCGGCAGACGAGCGGTAGGATCGTCGCTATTCGCGGCGGGGTCGTTGATGCGGCGTTTTCCCGGTCCGGCCCGCAGATCGACGATCTGCTGCGCGCGGGTGATGTCGCACTACAGGTGATGTCATTCGTCGAGCACGGGGTCGCAAGATGCATCGCTCTCAATACGGTCCATGGTCTGAGCCTCGGCACGGCCGTGCACGCCACTGGCGATACCGTGACTGTCCCGGTGGGCGAGGCGGTGCTTGGCAGGATGCTGAACGTGTTCGGTAAGCCCATCGATGGCCTGCCGCCGCCGATCGGCGCTGCGCGTCGGTCGATACACCGTGGGCCGCCGACGTTGACAGAGCGAATCTTGCGCGCCGAGGTTCTGGAAACCGGCATCAAGGCGATCGACCTGCTGGCCCCCATCGAGCGTGGCGGGAAGACCGGACTGTTCGGTGGCGCGGGCGTCGGCAAGACGGTTTTGTTGAGTGAGCTGATCCATAACATGATCGAGCATCACCGCGGTGTTAGCGTGTTCTGCGGTATCGGTGAGCGTTCACGCGAGGCCGAAGAGCTGTGGCGCGAAATGGGGGAGGCGGGCGTGCGCGACAAAATGGTGATGCTGTTCGGCCAGATGAGTGAATCGCCCGGCGCGCGATTTCTGGTGGGCAAGACCGCACTGACCATGGCTGAGTGGTTTCGTGACGACAATGCTCAGGACGTGCTGCTGCTCATCGACAACATCTTCCGCTATGTTCAGGCAGGTTCTGAAGTGTCAGGATTGATGGGGCGAATGCCCTCGCGCGTGGGCTACCAACCGACGTTGGCGACGGAACTCGCGGCGCTACAGGAGCGCATTGCATCAACTCGCAATGGGGCGATCACGTCGATCCAGGCAGTCTATGTGCCCGCCGACGATTTCAC
>JAGRJB010000151.1 GCA_020442965.1 Pseudomonadales bacterium | reverse complement strand
CATAATGCCGGGGTCGAGGGTTCGATTCCCTCCCTTTCCACCAGTATTTTTAAGCACTTGCGCTCACCCTGTCGAACGCAAAGCGAACAGTGCGGGACTGTTGCGGGACTTTGTGTCGCAGGCCCGGTTCGAGGCCACGACCAGGTTTGAAATCTCCGCAGCCGAGTAGTGCGTCCTGATGCGAATATGGCGAAATCCGTTGGGGCTGGGCGCCAGCCGGGTTACTTCGTAACGCGCCGCCGCTCGACGCCTGGCGGTCTTCCAGCCCGAGTTGTTAATTCCCGTCAACGGCAGTCGGTTATGCGTAAAAGCAAACTCTGGATGATGGCGCCGCACCGCATCTACGACTGATTTCGCGACCTCGTGCAACACAACGACCCGATCCGTATTGTTCTTCGCATGTTGCGAAGGAATGAGGAACACACTGGTCTCGAGCTCAGGCACGACAAACTCCCGGCGCCATACGCACCAGGTGCGCATCGAGCTCCGTTAACTGGAGTTGTTGTTTGCCCCACGACAGCGGGTAGGGCTTGCGTGCCTGATCGTTTGGCAACAGCCGAATGAGCGGCGCGGTTTCCAGCCATGTGAGCCCAATGCCATCGCGCCATGGCCGTGCCGCTAACAACACAATCCGGCGCACAAATGCCAGGTCGCGATCGAGGGTGCCCCCGACGACGCGACGATCGCACTCGAATTGGATCGTTCCACGGGCGCGTTGCCGCCCGGAAGACGTTTGTGGCACCATGAACTCGAATGTACACACCTGAAGCGTTTCGGGAAGATCGGCATGAAGTGTCGCAGGAATTCAGCGCGCGCCGATCCTAATCTGGCACGCGCTCGCGCCGAACGCGGGTGTTTTGGTCATTGTCAGCGACGCAAACCGCTACATTGCTCCCTCTTGGTATCCTCGCATGGTCGAGCACGGCGCAGTGGTTCCGAAGCGGAACTATGCAGTGGTGCACGTTCGCGGCGCGATTTGCATTCGACCCGAGAGCCAGGCCGACGCGCATCGGTACGTAACTGAACTGACTGACCACCTCGAAAGCGACTGCCCGAATCGCTTGCAGGTGACGGATGCGTCGACCTACTATCTCACTAAATTGGTAGGCGGTTTCGTTGCGTTCGGGATTTCCGTCAGCATCGTGACGAAACGACCGACGGACTGTCGCGAGCGGCTCGGCCGACGAGGGTGTGTCGGCGTACGAAATAAGGGAAATACTTTCAAATTGACGTTAAGCCGAATTTTGGTCAGCGAGTTCGTGAATTGACGAAGCGACTCCAAACCGTGAGCTAACAGATGGAATGGCTTGAACCCACCACGCTACGAGCACCAGCGGTTTGTCTGGAACCACTGAGTCAGACTCATCACGACGATTTGGTCGCGGCGACACGCGATGGCGAACTGTGGAAACTGTGGTATACGAACATACCCGAGCCGGAGAAGATGCGCGCCCTGATAGATGAACGTTTGGCATTGAACTCGGTCGGCAACATGTTGCCGTTCGCCGTTCGCTCGACCGCGACGGGCAGAGTAGTCGGTACGACGAGCTTCCTGAATATCGAGCCGGCAAACAGGCGGCTGGAAATCGGCGGTACCTGGTATGCCAATAGTGCGCAACGCACCGCGATTAACACGCAGTGCAAGTGGTTGCTATTGACGCATGCCTTCGAAAAGCTCGACTGTATTGCGGTGGAGTTTCGTACCCACTACCACAATCGTCAGAGCCGACGTGCGATCGAGAGGCTGGGAGCGAAACTGGACGGCGTGCTACGCAGCCATCGAGTCATGGCGGACGGTTCGCTTCGCGATACCTGTGTCTATAGCATCGTCACCAGTGAATGGCCAACGGTGCGGGCGTTTTTGCATGCCAATTTGGTTAGTGACGTGTGATGGGTGGCGTGCGTGGCATGGACGCTACTGAGCTCGATTGGAAAGCTACGATTGATGAACCTGGGCGCGATGTGGGACCCGAATTGGCGTTCAACCCATAGCGGCGCGATTCTGCGCGATAAGCGGTCGACCTGCGGTCAGTTGCAAGGCCGGTGCGAAAATCGCATGATCGGGCAGCGCGAGCCTCTGCAACATTCACTCGAAACAACGAGGGGGGAATCATGGCGCATACTTATTCCGGCGGCTGTGAACACGTTCGTACGCATTCGGACGCCGCTCCTATCGATAGCCACACCTGCCACTGTTCGGTCTGCAAGCGCGTTACGACGCAGGCGACGACGCACGTGGTGTTTTTCAGACACGGCGATGTCGTCGTCGACAAGCTTGCCAGCTTGAAACGTCAGCCGTTCAACAGCGAGAACCCGAGCGGGCCGCTCGAGCTTTGCACATGCGCGCAGTGCGGCAAGCCGATCATGCTCGACGATAGACAGCGGCGGATTCGCGTGATCGTCCCGAATCTCATGGGCTACGACGCCAAGAATCTCGCCCCGACCTATCACGCGTTCTACGATCCGAAGACGGGCGCGCCTCGCCCGGACGACGGCCGGCCCGTTTATGAGGCGCTGCGTCCGGAATTTGCCTGGCCGGCTCCGGCCTAGCCGCGACCGGCTTTTCGGTGTCGAACAAGTCTCTGGGCGTGAGGGATGATTGGGTCGATTCTTCAGCTTGGCGCTGCTTCTGTTCAACCGACTACTGGACTCCACCGGTAGCCGCTGGCGGCGGTGTGCCCGACCTCGCGTCGCCGATGTCGCCGAGGTATTTCGGCGAAGCAAGCCCGGCGATCGCTGTCACGTCATGCAGAAGCGGCAAGCTCTTGACCATGCCGGCGACGATGTTGGCCGTGCTCGTTGCGCCATTCGCGTCCGCGCCACTATTCCACGCGGTGATCTTGTCGATGTTGATGCTCTTGATGGCCTCGACCGGCAGCGTGCCGAGGTGCTCGACTGCTTCATTGTGTAGCAGCGCCGCAGCAGGTCGGCATCATTGTTAGCACTCGGTTCCGGCGCCTGGTAGTTCTGCACTTTGGCATCGAGTAATTGGCGAATAGTGCGCGCGTCGCCGCCGCCTCACCCACGGAGTCCTTGCGATCCGGGCCGCGCGCGAGCGGTGGGCGGTCTGCAGACCAATCGAGTAGCAGGCTGAATCGAACGGTCCGGGCAATTGCTTGCCGCTTTCATCGAGGGCACCATATTGACCATGACAATGAATACGTCGCGTCGAGGGCTGATCATGGCTGGTGTCGGTTTGGCTGCCAGCACCCAGGCCGTCGGGGCAACCGCAAGCAGCGGGTCGAATCGTTCGGGTTATGCGGCAGTCAGCGCATATCAAATCGGCGCACAAGCGGGCTTGGACTCGCTGACGCGCGTCAAGCGCAATTTCACCGCGCCGGGGCCGTTCGAGGTGTTAGTTAGGAGCCGGGCAGCGGCACTCAATTACCGTGACCTCATGATACTGGCGGGCCGCTACGGATCGCGCAAGCCCGTGGACCGGGTCCCGGTGGGTGATGGCGCGGGAGATGTCGTCGCCGTAGGCGAGCAGGTGACCGCCGTGGCGGTGGGCGATCGCGTGTCGGCGGCTCACTTCACCAGCTGGCTCGCTGGCGACTATCAACCATCGGCGTTCACGGCGGATCTGGGCAACACGGCCGACGGTTGGTTGTCAGAAATCGTGCGATTGCCGGCAAACGCCTGCGTGCAGTTGCCAGAAAGTATGAGTTACCAGTCGGCGGCGGCACTAGGCGCAGCGGGCATCACGGCCTGGAGAGTGCTGCATGTGTTCGGTCAGATCAAAGCCGGCGATACGGTCCTGACGCTTGGGACGGGCGGGGTGGCCACCCTGGCGCTGCAAATCGCCAAGATGGCGGGCGCGAAGGTCGTGATTACTTCTTCCAGCGACCAGAAATTGACGATAGCGCGCAGCCTCGGTGCCGATGTCACGGTCAACTATCGCCGCGACCCCGCCTGGGAGAAGGTCGTGACTAACGACGCGGGTGGCGTCGACATCGTCGTTGAAACGGTTGGACTGCAGACCTTGGATCAGTCGCTGGCGTGTTGCGCGCCGAATGCGCGCATAGGCTTGATAGGCGCTCTCGGCGGCACGCCTTCGCAACTGCCGGGTCTTGCGGGCTTGGTAACCAAGAACGTGCAATTGCAGGGCGTTACCTCGGGTAGCCGCGCGATGTTCTCTGATCTGCTGCGAGCTTACGTCGTAAACGCCGCGGAGCCGCACGTTGATCGGGTTTTCGGTTTCGACGAGGCGAGAAGCGCTCTCGATTATCTTGCGAAAGGGGAGCATGTCGGTAAGCTTGTGATCAGCATGTAGTTGGGCCGGTCGCATACCTACTGACTCACTTTGGCGGACCGCATTTCACAATGTGCGAGCCAATACGCCGCCTTCCGACCACGGTATCCGACAGAGTTGTTTGCATGGTTGGCAGCGATCGCGCCAGCGTGCGGGGACGTGTGGGACTGCGCGTGTGGCAACGGTCAGGCGTCGGTGGATCTTGCTGCACACTTTGCTCGCGTGGTCGCGACCGACATGAGTCCCGAACAAATTGCGCTGGCCGTGGCACACGATCGCGTCGAGTATCGCGTCGCCAGTGCAGAAGCAAGTGGCCATGACAGTTCGCAATTTGATCTCGTTACCGTGGCTCAAGCTGGTCGAAACGGGATATCGAACCATCCCGTTTCCGACCGTGGAACTGCAAGTGCCACGGCTCGCACTGGCGGCAAATTGGACGCTCGATGAATTGTTTGGATACGTGAGCAGCTGATCGGCGACCGCAGCCTATGCCAAACAACTTGGTACGAGCCGGCTACCTGGTTTGCGCAGCTCATTGCTGCGTCATTGGCACGATCCAGGTATCGCTCGCAGAGTGCAATGGTCGCTCATTATCCGGGCGGCTCGCACGAGTCTCTAAACCTGCAGCACCGGTTCGGGCACCGCATGAATTGGCGTGCCGCCGGTCTTGGTGATCAGGGTCAGATCCTCTAAATGCGCGGAGCCGCCGAGCCCGGCCTCCATTACAGGGCAATCGACTGACAACACCATATTCTCCTCTAGCACGATGTCACCCAGGCCAATTGCATCATTGTGGTAGAGCCCCACGCTGTGTGGCCCGAACGCGACACGAAAATCATAGTCGGCATCGCGCAGCGTCTTTTGCCCCAGGGCGGTGATCTCGGAGAAGCGCATGCCGGGCTTGAGAGCGTCGCGCACCGTGGCCCAGCCAAGCTGAATTGCTGCGGTCACCTTCTGCATCGATTTGGCCGGTTCGCCGATGAATACAGTGCGTGCAAAGTCGCCGTGATAGCCAGCACCTTCACTCACAGCATCGATGAGGAACGCGTGCCCGTCGTGGAACGGCGTAGCGATCCCCTCTGTGGAGACGCCGTCGATCACCATGAACACACCGCGATTGCCGCGGCGCGCGGCCTCAGCGTAAAAAGCCGTGCGCATCTCCCTGAAATTGGCGCCCGCGCGAGCCGTGCGAACGGCTGCTTGCGCGGCGGCGACATTGGCAGCCGATGCGATCCGCATCAACTGGATTTCCCGGGGTGACTTGATCATCCTGATCCGCTTCAGCGGAACATCAGCGTCGACCGTTTGTGTCTGCAATCCGGCGCTCCCGATTGCAGCGCGGATCAGGCCGTGATCAACTGCAATTCGACCGCGCTCGAGCCCTGCCCAACGCAGCGCCTTGACGATCGCCGCGGACGTATCGGCACTCGCCGGCCGCTGGTCGACCACCGCAGCGAGCGCGGCCGCACGAGTGGATTCCTGCGCCGACAGCGGCGCGAGGCCATGGTCCGGAAAGACGCGCGTTTCATTGACCGATGCGGAGTGGACGAACCACTCGACGGGATAGCTGCTACGGATGTCACTGACCAGGTAGTAGTAAGTAAACTCGGCCGCGACGAGCGCCAACGGTCGCTGCGGGTCGCGCGTCAGGATGGCGACGATCGGCCCGTCATATCCCATCCGAAAGGTCACCGGCCACAGGCCTGTCATGTGAAAGACGTTCACGGCGCCCGCGACCGCAATGCCGTCGAGCTTTTCGCGTTCCATTATTTCGTAGGCGCGTGGCAGATTCATCGGCGGCGCATC
>JAGRJB010000150.1 GCA_020442965.1 Pseudomonadales bacterium | reverse complement strand
TGCGACAGCGCGCGGTTGTGATCGAGTCGCGTCATCGCCGTGAAGTTGCGCGGATTCAGGTCTTTGGCATTGGAGCGGGCAATGAACGAGTTGGTGTTGGCCGGATTGCCGACGACCAGTACGCGCACATTGCGATCCGCTACGGCATTCAACGCCTTGCCTTGCGCGGAGAAGATCTGTGCGTTGGCCATCAGGAGATCCTTGCGTTCCATGCCCGGGCCGCGCGGTCGCGCGCCGACGAGCAGTGCCACGTGGCAGTCCTTGAACGCGACCTTGGCATCGTCAGTCGCGACGATCTTGTTCAATGTCGGGAACGCGCAGTCGTTCAGTTCCATCACGACGCCGCCCAGGCTCGGCAGCGCGGGCGTAATCTCAAGCAGGTGCAGGTTGACAGGCGTATCCGCGCCCAGCATCTGACCCGACGCGACGCGAAAGGCGAGTGCGTAACCGATCTGACCGGCGGCGCCGGTGATAGCGACATTGACAGCGGATTTCATCTAGCAAAGCTCCTCGGAACGAGACCAGCGCAGACATGCGAGGCGCGCGAGTTTACCAGCCCCGATCGCATGCGGCTGCGTCGGGCTCGAACTAGGGCGTCGATGTCGTCGCCGCGGCCGGCTCGAGCCGCGGATCGTCGGGGTACGCGGCGCGGAAGTGTTCGAGTTCGCGGTCGGCCACACGAATGCTGCCGTTCTGGCGCAGTGTCTGGATGCGGGCCCACCAGGCGTCGGCAGACAAGGGCGGGGCAGGTCGCGCCGACTCGCCCGGCGCACGACTGGGAGCGGCTGTTGCATCAAGCGCGCCCTTGGCTTGCGCCAACGGCGCAGCGCTCGTGGTCATGGCCTGTGACGGTGCTGCGCGAGGCTCGGACTCAGTTATTGATTCTTCTACGGAATAATCCTGCGATTTCGCACGACTTTGACTCGACTCTGATTCGAGCCGCCGAGAGCGGCCGGCAACCGCCGACGCCGGAGGTGGGGCTGCATAGCCGACTGAAGCGTCGGTCGGGCGCTCGTCACGGCGTGCCGCAGCATCGTCTGCTGCGGCGATCACCGGGGCGGGCGGGATCGTCCGTGCTGCGCTTGGTCGAGCCGCGTCCGCGACCGCCGCAGGACCCGCAACCCCGACGGTCGCGGCACTGTCGGCGGGCGGCTGGGGCGTAATCCGGCGCGCCGCATTCTGCGCGGTCCCTTCCTCCGTGTTCGGCACGTCGATTTGATGGCGACCCGGTAGACCAATATTCAGAAAGACCGTAAACGCGAGAACGACTGTGGCAGCCAGTGCGATCGGCAATGCCCAGCGCGCACCCTGATAAAGCCTGGTCGGAGCCTCGGCGTGTATGGCCGCCCTCGCCCTCGCGAGGACTGCGCGATCCACTTCCGGCGGCGGTTCGAGCGAGTCCTCGTCGGCATCACGTGGAAACAGCGCACGTCGCCGCCGCACGTACGCCTCGAATTCGAGATCGTGTGCAGCCTCGGCTGGTAGGTCGTCGCCGCTCATTGAATCTCGCTCGGCTCCGGTGTCATGGCGCGTTTCAGCTTGTTGACAGCGTACCTCAGACGGCTCTTGGCGGTCTCAGTCCCAATGCCGACCACCTTGGCGATCTCCTCGACGGAGAGCGCCGATTCCTCGTGCAACAAGAACACATCGCGCTGTTCGGGCGGCAAGGTCGCGAGTGCGGCGCGATAGCGTGCTTTATCGTCCGCACGCTCCAGCTCGACGTCCGGGCGCAAGTTCTCGGGTCCCTCGAGTACGTCGGCGGTATCCGTTGCATCGATCGACGTACCGCGCGGTCGTGCCGACGTGCGGCGACAATGATCGATAAAGCAGTTATGCGCGAGCGTGAACAGAAACGTCTGAAATTTGGCGCGCGGTTCATAGCGTGACCTGTTAGCAATGACCCGACCCCAGACATCCTGAAACAAGTCGTTAGCAAGCTCTGGATCGCGTGCGTGACGCATCAGGTAACGATAGAGCGGCGCGCGATGGCGCGCGTAAAGCAGTTCGAACGCATGCGCATTGCCACTGGCATAGTCGAGCATCAATTGCGCGTCGTCGCAGGAATCGTCCATCGGCGCAACTCTACGCGTCCGCACACGTGGAGCGTAGCGCTCCCGCCGCGGCGCCCGGCCGGCATCGAGCGGCGTGAAAGTTGCGACGACGCTGCTCACGAATCGCGGGTCGCCAAGCCCGAGCCAGATTTTCGGGCCGACATCCTGGGGACGCGTGGCGGGGATGCGCCGGCGACTGCCGGGACAAGGATACGGTGAAAGTCTTGAATTACTTTACAAAACAATAACTTATATTTCATGAATACACTGGCGGGCAGACGATCGGTCAGCGTTGAACGTGGCAGCGAAAGAAATTGGGTTACGCCTCTTGACACTGAGCTAGTGTTGTAGTTGAATACAACACCAAGGCGAGAGGCGAACTGCATGGTGCAGAGCGCCAAGCCCGTCAAGTTCTAAGGAGATTCAAATGCCTGCCAACGTTGTAAAGACCTTTGCCTGTGCCGCCATCGCTGTTGTTCTGGCCATTGCGGTAAGTTGGACGTTCATCGATTCAACCTCGCTGGTGCGCTGGAATGGCACTAGCACGCATGTCGCAACGGTTGTGGCGAGTGCTCTGGTACGCTAGTCCAGTCGTTGCCCAATACAGGGCACACTGAAATCAGCCAACAGGCCACAGCTGGAGCGCGCATGGATCCGCAATGGGACGACAGCCAGCCGATCTACCGGCAACTGCGCGACCGTGTGGTAGCGATGATCCTCGAGGGCATCCTCAAGGAAGGCGATCCGCTACCCTCGGTCCGCAGTGTCGCGGCCGAGTTTCGTCTCAATCCGCTGACCGTGTTGAAGGGGTACCAACAGTTGGTGGATGAACAGCTGGTGGAAAAGCGGCGCGGTCGTGGCATGTTCGTCACCGATGGCGCAACCCGTGCCCTGATGAAGGATGAGCGGCAGAACTTCCTCGACGTTGACTGGCCGAAAATCTACGCCACTATTCAACGCTTGGGGCTCTCGCCCGATGACCTGTTGAAGCACGGTGCCAGCGCGCCCTCGCAACCGTTCCCGACGCTCGCGTCGCAGGGACCCGGCACGAATCAGGATGCAGACAATGACAACCGTGGTTGAAGCGCGCGGTCTCACCAAGAATTATGGCAGCACGCATGCGCTGCAAGGCGTCGACCTGACGGTCGAAGCCGGCCGGATCGTCGGCCTCATCGGGCCCAACGGTTCCGGCAAGACATCCGCCATCAAGGCGATCCTCGGGCTCACTGCGTTCGAGGGCGACCTCCGGGTGTTAGGACTCGATCCGCGCCGCGAGCGCGACGCACTCATGCAGAACGTATCGTTCATCGCGGACGTGGCGGTGTTGCCGCGCTGGATCAAGGTGTCCCAGACACTCGACTTCGTGGCTGGCGTGCATCCACGCTTCGAGCGGGCTCGCGCCGAGGAATTCCTGCGCAAGACCGACATCGGCATGAGCAAACGCGTGGGCACGCTCTCCAAAGGGATGGTGACGCAGCTGCACCTGGCCCTGATCCTCGCGATCGACGCCAAACTGCTCGTGCTCGACGAGCCAACCCTCGGGCTCGATCTGCTGTTCCGTCGCTCGTTTTACGACACGCTCTTGAATGACTACTTCGATAAAGACCGCACCATTCTCGTGACGACTCATCAGGTCGAAGAGGTCGAGCATCTGTTGACCGATGTGGCGTTCATTCAGCACGGCAAGATCGTGCTGTCGCAATCGGTTGAATCGCTGGGCGAGCGCTTCGTGCAGCTCGTGCCAACCCCCGAAAACCTGCCGCGCGCTCGTGCGCTCGGACCCTTCTATGAACGCGAGGTATTCGGCCGCACCGCCATGATGTTCGAGAACCGCACTGCAAGCGAACTGGCGCAGCTCGGCGAGACCCGTACGCCCAGTATCACCGATCTGTTCGTCGCCCGGATGCAGCCACCAGGTGCCTGGGTATCCCCGGCTGCGGAGGTGGCGGCATGAACAGCCTGATCACGCTCGTGCGACGCGAGTTCTGGGAGCATCGTGCGCTGTGGTTGGTACCGCTGATCGTTGCCGCTGCCGCCATTCTGCTTACCGCGATCGGCGGTAGCATTTCGACTCGCGGCGTAGTCCATATGTCCATAGATGTCGATGGTACCGACCAGCCGGTCCAGCAGCTCGATGCTGAACGACGGGCCGGACTCCAGACCTACATGAATTTGTCGCCACAGAAAAAGCAGACGCTGTACCTCATAACATTGCTGGCGTTCGTCGGCCTCGAGATGCTCGCGATCGGAATTGTCGTGTTCTTCTATCTACTCGATTCGCTCTACAGCGAGCGCAAGGACCGCAGTATCCTCTTCTGGAAGTCGATGCCGATATCAGACACGTCCACCGTGCTCGCAAAATTGCTCGTCGGGCTCGTGCTTGCACCGTTGATCGCATTGTTGTTGGGGACGGTCACGCAGTTGGCATTCAGCGGGATCGCGGCCCTGAAGTTCAGCAGCCTGACGCCTGGCAACTTCCCGCCGATCTGGGACGCGGCTGTCTGGTTGAAGGCGCAGGGCTTGATGCTCGTGACATTCGTTGTGGCCGTGCTGTGGTACTCACCCATCGCCAGCTATTTGTTGCTGGTTTCCGCATGGGCGCGTCGCAATGTGTTCCTGTGGGCAGTACTGCCGCCCGTCATTCTCGCGTTCGGCGAGCGAGCGCTATTCGGCAGCTCGTACATCAGTGCGTTCATCGGTCGCCGCTTTATGGACGTGTGGGGGATGTTCAGCTTCGAGGCCTCGTTGGGCGCCGGTAAAGGCGACGCCGCCGCTGCTGCGGTACTGCCGCTCGATCGAGCGCTGCAAGGGATCAATACGACGGGATTTCTGCTCAGCCCAAGCTTGTGGCTCGGGCTTGCTGCGGCGGCGCTACTGCTATTCGGTGCAATTCGAATCCGCCGCTATCGCGACGACACCTGAGCGTCCGCCGCAAGCTCGGTTGATCGATCGCGTTTGCGTTATGCGAGCACTCTGGCGACACTGACGGGCGGCGCCGTGCCGCTCGTTTGTTGTGCGGAGGTCTTGTGATCAGATTCAACGTCCTGCTCGGCGCGGCGTCGCTGGCACTTCTCTTGTCAGTGACTGCCGGCGCCGGCGAAACATTCAAGTTTGATCCGTCGAAATACTCGCAAAAGCCGACCGGTTGCGATGTCCTGGCCTCGCACCCGGACGATCCGTTTCATGTTTTGCCGGGGCTCGAGAAGCCGCAGATGGATCTGCCGGCCGCGATCGCGGCCTGCGAGGTTGCGGTCGCACGCGATCCCGCGAATCCCCGACTACAGTATGAACTCGGCCGCGTCTATGGCTATTCGGGGCAGGGAGAGAAGGCGGGCGAGCATCGCGAAGCTGCCGTCGCCGCCGACTATCCGCAGGCGTTGTTCGTCATCGGCTATCTGCATCTCGAGGGACTGAACAAGGCAACGAAAGATGTTTGCCGTGCCGCTCAGCTCATTCATCGATCGGCGCAATTTGGCCGTATCGCTGGGCAGCTCGGCTACCCGATGTGGTATATGGAAGGGCGGTTCAAGGGCTGCGATACGCCGCAGGACAAGGCGGAGATGCTGGAATTCCTGGATGCAGCCGCCAAGAGCAGCGACTTCTATCAGCAGTCGTTAGCCAAGCTGCTGAAGCGGGATCTCATGGTCTATAAGCCTCCGAAGAAGTGAACGCGCCACGACGTCATATTTGTTAGGCACCTAGCCTCGACGCGGCGCGCGACCAGCGCGCCGCGTCGAGCGTGACGCTGCGGGCGAGCGTGACGCCCATACGGCTTCACCGCGACCGCCGCGATTGCATCAGCAGCACCGGAATGCGATCTTAGGGCACAAGATGTATACCCAGATCGAGCGCACGTCGACCGGACTCGAGTTGACGCTCAGCGGCGCGTGGCTCGCCGCCAATCTTCCCGCCATCGACGCGGAATTGAGCGCCATCGACTGGCGCGGGGCGGGCGCACTGGGAGTGTCCACCAGCAACGCGGCATTGCTCGATCTATCGGGAGCGTGGCGCCTGCGCAAGCTCTTGCGGCAGGTGCAGGCGGCTGGCCGGCAAGTCGAATGGCGCACGCCAGAGCCGGAGTTGTTACACCTGGTCGAGAAGACCCTCGATCAGGGTGGGCCTCCTGTGCCACCGCAGTCGTCGGAATCTGAATTTCAGCCGATCTCGGCGCTCGGTCAGCAAGTCATGGTGCGCGTGGAAAACGCGAAGTCGGGCCTCGATTTCATCGGCCGGGTAGCCGCGATGAGCACTACCGTACTCACGAGTTTCCGCCGTTTGCGGCCCATCTCGATCGCGCGCCATGTGTATGACACCGGTATCACGGCGGTACCGATCGTTTCACTGATCGCATTTCTCATCACCATCATCATCGCGTATATCGCGGCGGAAGAGTTGCGGCAGTTCGGCGCCGAGATATACGTCGTCGACACAGTGACGATCGGCGTGCTGCGCGAGTTGGGAGTACTGCTCACGGCGATCATCGTTGCGGGTCGCTCCGGTAGCGCGTTTGCCGCTGAGATTGGCGCCATGAAGCTCAATGAGGAAGTGGATGCCTTGCGTGCGAGTGGTGTAAACCCGATCGAGGTGTTAGTGCTGCCGCGCGTGGCTGGCCTCGTCATTGCCTTGCCGCTGCTGACAGTGATAGCTGATGCGATCGGGCTGACTGGCGGCGCGGTACTGTGCCGACTCCTGCTCGATATGCCGCTGGTGCAGTATCTGACCGAAATGAAATCCGCTATTGGCCCGACAACCTTCTGGGTTGGCATCATCAAAGCACCGGTGTTCGCGCTTCTGATCGCACTATCAGCCAGCTATCGCGGTTTGCA
>JAGRJB010000149.1 GCA_020442965.1 Pseudomonadales bacterium | reverse complement strand
GCAGGCCCTGATCGTGGTACATCGCGAGAACGGCGTCGTAGGGTTCGAGATTGCGGGCAACGAACAGCGTATCGGCCGGGAATGGACCGTAGACGTCGAGACCTCTGTGTCTGGCGCGCTCGATCGCAGGGGCGATGATGCGCTGCTCTTCGTCGCCCAAGTGGCCGCCTTCTCCGGCATGCGGATTCAATCCACAGACCGCGATCCGCGGGCGCGAGATCGCCCACTTGTGGCGCAGATCGTTGTCGATGACCGCGAGCACTTCGTCCAGCAACCGCGGCTGTATCGCGTCGGCGACCGCGCGCAATGGCAAGTGCGTCGTCGCCAATGCGACGCGCAGCTGCTGTGACACTAACAACATGACCGGACGTGGTGTTGCTAGCTTCTCCGCCAGGTACTCCGTATGTCCGCTGAACGGGATGCCCGCTTCATTGATGACGCTCTTTTGAACGGGTGCGGTCACCATTGCAGCGAAATCGCCGCTCGCAATCCCGGTCAGCGCCATATCCAGCAATTTCAGAACGTAGTGCGAGTTTCGCGGCTCGAGCTTGCCGGCATCCGTCGGGGCAGCTCGCGGCTCGTGCCAGACGTGCAGCACACCGGGTTGCGCAGGCGTTGGTGCGCCCGGCTGCCAGGCTTTCAGTCGACACGGCCTGCTCAACTGCCCGACTCGGTCCTGCAGCAACGTGAGGTCTGCGGCGATGACCAGCTGCGCGTCGCACTGAATCTCAGCCAACGCCAGACAGATGTCGGGACCTATGCCTGCAGGTTCGCCCGACGTAACGATGATACGCGGCAGCGCAGCAGACATCCGATCTACAGTTTGTATTCGACGTAGGCTTCGTCGCGCAGCCGCCGCAGCCAGAGTTCGGTTTCTTCGTCCGCCTTGCTCTCGCGCAGCTGCGCAAAGGCTCGCTGCTGTCGCAACTCGTCGCTGCTGTCGAACTTGCGCTTGCCCAATAACTGGACGATGTGCCAGCCGAATTGGGTGCGAAACGGCTGACTGATTTCGTTTTCCTTGAGCGACTGCAAAACCTGCTCAAACTCCGGTACAAATGCGCCTGGCCCCGTCCAGCCGAGATCGCCACCTTCGACGGCGGATCCGGGATCTTCCGATGTTGCCTGCGCAATGGCCCCGAAATCCTCGCCTTTCAAGAGCCGCTCGCGTATCGCTTCGAGCCGCAGCTTGACGGTGGCGTCGTCGAGTAGCTCGGTTGGCTTTAGCAATATGTGCCGAGCGTGCACCTGTTCTACGAGGGTCTGCGTATTGCCGCGCACTTCATTCAGTCGAATGATGTGATAGCCCGACGGCGTTCTGAGTGGCTCGCTGACGTCGCCGGCTTTCATTTTGGCAATAAGCTCCGCCAGGAAGGTTGGTAGCTCAGGGCCTTTGCGCCAGCCGAGCGATCCACCGTCGAGCGCGGTCTGCGCATTCGAGAACTGAACAGCCAGGCGTCCAAAGTCCTCGCCCTTGCTGGCACGCTCGTAGACTTCCTGTGACTTCTTGGCCGCCGCATCTAGCTGATCCGGTGTGGCCGCCTGCGGCACTGCGATCAAAATATGCGATACGTTGTACTCGTTGGCATCGGACGGCAGTTTGCCCTGTTTGTCGAGATACTGTTGCAGTTCGCGCGGCGAGACATTGATGCGTGCGATCACGTCGCGCTGGCGCAGCATTTGTAGCGTGATCTCTTTGCGAATGCCGTCGCGGTAGGCGGCGTAGTCAATACCCTGCGCTTGCAGCGCCGCCGGCAGCTGCTCAAGCGGAATTTGATTGCGCGCCGCGACATCGCGCAGCGCATTGTTCAGTTGTTCGTCCGACACTTTGATGCCGCCGCGATCGGCGCGTTGCATCTGCACTTCCTGCATGACCAGGCGCTCGAGCACCTGCTGGCGCAGAATATTCTGCGGCGGCAATTCCTGCTTCTGCGCCTGCAAACGCTCCGCAATGAGCGCGATTTGGTCGTCCAGTTCGCTTTGCAGGACTACGCCGTCATTGACCACGGCCACGACTTTGTCGAGCAACTCGCCCTTGGACGCGAGATCCCGCGTCTGCGCAAAGGTGGCGGATGACAGTAGCGCCAGGCAGGCGAAGAGCAGATTGCGCGTTGCTGCGCGGGTGTTGAAATGCATGCTGTGTTCCAAAGATTGCTTTTACGATCAAATAGTTATTGATCAGCGAGCGGTCAAGTCCCGGGAGTATCCTCGAATTGAGCGCTCTAGGAAAGCGTCGGCTGGTGTTCCGACACTGGCGAGGCCCGTGAGTTCCAGCTGCAGGAAGATGCCGGTGTCCTGCTCGCCCGTGCGCGACGACACGAAGCGACGCGCCACGGTGCGAACACGCCAACAACAGGCACGGTACTCGAACCCCGCGAACTGATCGAGAGCCTCATTTTCGCGCAGCGAGTAAATCACTCTTGCAAAGGCTGACCAGCTTCGGCCAAGGGGCCACGCTGCAGACACTTCGGCCTGCTCGATGCTGTTGCGTTGCGAACGGTAACCGAGGTTCACGACTCGGTCATTGGCGGGCCGGTACTGCAGCGAGAATTGCGTACGCTCGCTACGCTTGTCTTCCGGGTTGTATTGCAGCGCGCCGTCCAGCGACCAGTTCTTGTAAGCTGTTAGTGTAACCTGGCCAACGAAGTCAGACTTGTTGCGATTGGGTGTTACCTCACCGGGCAGCGATACCTGAGTCCGGTCAAAGTAGTAAGCCTGGCCCAAAGTCAGGGCGACGAACTGCGCACCGCTCGCACTATCGAACAGGCGGCTTGTGACACCGATGCTAAGTTGGTTGGCATCGCCGACTCGGTCGGCGCCGGTGTAGCGAGTGGTGCGGAACAACTGCACCGTGTTCAAATCGGGCACGATGGTATCGAAAACCGGTAGATCGTCCTGATTCCGATAGGGCGTGTAGAGATACAGTGCACGCGGTTCCAAAGTGAGTCGGCGCTGTCCTCGCTCGCCCGAAGGCCGTTCCAGCACCACGCCGCTGTCGAACGTGAAAAATGGCAGCTGACGCTTGGGCGAGTCGTTAGCGTTCACGGCGACATGGTCGAGCGAGTAAGATGTATAGCGGTATCCGGCAAGGGGACGCAGGAAGTATCCTGGACCGCTCCAGTCGAAGCCCAAGCGCGGCGCGGCATCGAGGCGCCAACCGGTCACACCGGTGTTGCGCTCGAAGTTGACGAGTTCGGAATCGAAACCCCAGGCAAGACCACTCGCGTCCGGCGCAGTCCAGTTGCCCGAAGCCACGAGCCGCGGGAGACTGGTGTAGGGCCGCTGAGCCGCTGCGAGCTCCGGGTCGAGGATCTGAAAGTGCTGCGCCTGCGCGCGCAGCGTCCAATGCGAATCTCGATACGACAGTTCGGCAAAGCGTCGCGCGAAGGGAATGCTGGTGTTTTCGGCGCCGCTGGCAAAGTCCTCGTAGTACTGGTCGTCGCTGAGAATCGTGGCATTCGTTGTGAATTGCCACTGTGCGGGAAGTTGGTAGCGTTGCGCAACATGCAGGCGGCCGCGATCGTTGTCGGTGATCTGATCACGCGGCAGGTAGTTGAATTCGACGAGCGCGCGTTGGCGGGCACTCAGGAAGCGGAACTCGCCGCCAACATCCAGCCCGCGTTTGCCGTAGAACGCCGGCTGTACCGTCAAGTCCATGTTGGGTGCGATGTTCCAATAGTACGGTACCGAGAGTTCCACGCCATTGCGCGAAGACAAGCCAATGTTTGGAAACAGGAAGCCGCTCTTGCGCTGTGGTCCGAGCGGGAAAGAGATCCAGGGCGTGTAAAGAATCGGTACGCCTTTGAACTCTATGCGGGCGTGCCGCCCGGTGCCGTTGCGCGTCTTGGGATCGAGTGCAATCTGCCCGGC
>JAGRJB010000148.1 GCA_020442965.1 Pseudomonadales bacterium | reverse complement strand
CGGTGCGCGTGTCCCGCGGCCGCGCCGATTTCCACCAATTCTTCGTCAACCTTCGCGCGCACACCCTCGACGTCGGGCCAATCGAAGTTGACGCGCGCGGCCCGCTTGCCGAGCTTGGCCGCACGTGCCAGCGCCGGCAACGCGAGTGGTATATCAGCTAACACGCTATCGTCCGATCGCGCACTGCGCTCACGCGCCTTGTGCTCATCCCACGCGACCGACTGCTGCGCCGCGGAGCCGATCCTGGCAGCGCCGAAGACGTGGGGATGACGTCGTTCGAGTTTGTCGCAAATTGCCAGCGCGACCGCGTCGAAGTCGAACCAGCAGCGCTCCTCGGCGAGCCGCGCGTGAAACACGACTTGAAACAGCAGGTCCCCCAGTTCGTCGCGCAATGCGTCAGGCTCACCACGGGCTACCGCGTCCGCCACTTCGTAGGCTTCTTCGATGGTGAACGGCGCAATCGATGCGAAGGTCTGCTCAAGATCCCACGGGCAACCGTGCTCTGAATGGCGCAGTTGAGCCATGATCGCCCGCAATCGCTCAACCGGTGTGTTGTTACTTGTCATTCACTACTGGCGGCTGGACTAGCCGGCAAAGCGTGAGCAACATCCCGGCGGTTGCACCCCAGATATGATGCTCACCGAAAGGTATGTCATAGATATCCACTTCGTCGCCGTTGTCGAAGCGACGTTTGCGCGCCTGATGGTTGACGGGATCGAACACATGATCCACTGGTACCTCAAAGGTCGCAACGACCTCGTGCGGGTTCAAGACGAGGGAGTGCGCTGGATTGACCAGCCCTAACACGGGCGTGACGCGGTAGCCACTGACGACCAGATGATCCGGCAAGTAGCCAATCACCTCGACGAGATCCGGCGCGAGACCGATTTCCTCCTGCGCTTCGCGTAGCGCAGCTCCTCGCGGCCCTTCGTCAGCTGGATCGACGCGCCCGCCCGGGAAGCTGACCTGTGCCGCATGGTTCTTCAGTCCCGCCGCACGGACCGTCAGCAGCACCTGCATGCCCTGCGGCCGCTCGATCAGGGGCACCAGCACGGCCGCGTGCACTGGCTGCGCTGGAAAATGCCGAATGAAGCGTTGACTGTGCTCGGCGCTCATGCCCGACAGACACCACTGCGACACATCGTGCAGCGGCGTCGAATCCTTGAATCGACGCACGAGTTGGTCGCGCCAGTCTGTGCCGCGTCTCGCCGTCATTTTGCCGGCCCCCACTGCGGCAGGCCGCCGCGAGTTAGCGCCTCTGGGTCGAGTACGCGCTCGAGCACTTCACGACTGAGGTCGGTCTCCTCGATCGCCACATCCAGCACCGAGCGGCCCTCGGCATACGCGCGCTTGGCGATCGACGTCGCCTTGTCGTAGCCCACCAGTGGATTCAAGGCGGTCGCGATAACCGGATTGCGCGACAGTTGTTCGGCGACGTGCGCGCGCCGCACCGTAAACCTGCCGATCGCCTGCTCGCCCAACGCGCGTGCCGCGCGCGCGGCCAATCGGGTCGCGCTGATCAGGTTGTTAGCGATGAGCGGCAGCATGACATTGAGCTGAAAGTTTCCCGACTGCGCCGCGATCGTGATGGCGCTGTCGAAACCGATGATCTGTGCGGCCGCCATCGCCACCGCTTCCGGAATGACCGGATTGACCTTGCCCGGCATGATGCTGCTGCC
>JAGRJB010000147.1 GCA_020442965.1 Pseudomonadales bacterium | reverse complement strand
ACTCTGGTGCAGACACAAAAGCGGCGTCGCTTCGTCAAAACCGCCACCGGGCGGCATCGTGTTATGCACGTGCAGCTGGCCGTAGCGGCACTCGAAGTACGCACGGCCTTGACGCGGCTGATTGGGTGCCGCTTCGGCACTCGATCTCGATGGCATCTGTTCATTCTCCAGCGCAGCAGGCCCGCGCGCATTGACTCGCAGATCAAAGGGCTCGCATAGTAACGAACTAAATAATTCCATCCAGAGGAACCTGCATATGAAGCTATACGGATCGGTCGCCTCTCCCTATGTCGCTCGCGTGCTGCTCGTGGCCAAAGCGAAGGGACTCGACTTGCCGCTGGCGGAAACGCCGGGCGGTGGCATCAAATCGGCCGAGTACCTGGCGATCAATCCGCTCGGCAAGATGCCAGCCTTCACCGACGACCAGGGGCGCCACCTCCCCGAATCCGTCGTGATCTGCGAATACCTCGACGAGACCGCGCAGGGCCCGTCGCTGATGCCGACCGATCCGTACGATCGGGCGCGCGTACGGTTGCTTTGCCGACTGGTCGAACTGTACACGATGAAAGAGCTGGGGCCGTTCTTCCGTAACCGGGATCCGGCCAAGCGCAATCAGGCGGAAGTGGCTACGGCGCGCGAAGCCTACCTGTCGAGCCTCAAGAACATTGAGCACTACCTCGGCGGCGGATCGTACGCCTGTGGTGATTCACTGACGCTCGCAGACTGTGTCATGTATCCGTCGTTTCTAACATCCGGCGCGGTCTTGGCCGCGTTCGGCATGACCACGCAGTTCGACGGCTTGCCAAAACTCACACGATGGTGGCAGGCCATGTCGACACACGCCGTGGCCGGTCCGCTCGGCAAGCAGCATCTGGATGGGTTCATGGCGTTCATGAACGCACCCCGCGCCTGAAGTCATGCACGGCTGGTTGGTACGGGAGTTCGGTGGCCCGGAGCGGATGCTCTGGACCACCCTGCCCGATCCTGTCCCCGGACCACGCCAATTGTTAGTGCGGGTGCACGGCTCGGGGATCAACTTCGCCGAGACGCGAATGCGTGCGGGGACCTATGGCGGTCAAGCGCTGCCGTTCGTGATGGGCATGGAATCCTCGGGCGTCGTCGAAGCTGTCGGTGCCTCGGTGCGGGGCTTTGCCGTTGGGCAGCGCGTGTTCGGCCGCGCCCGTGGTTCGCACGCCGAGCTCGTCCTGTTCGATGCGGAGCACACGCTGGCGGTGCCTGAGAAGCTCGACATGACCGAAGCGGCCGCCATTCCAGTTGGCTGGCTGACAGCCTGGCACGCACTCATCACGGTGGCCGACGTGCAGCCGGGCGCGCGCGTTCTGATCGAAGCCATCGGCTCGAGCGTCGGTAGCGCGGCACTGCAGATCGCGAAATGGCGCGGTGCGTGGGTGGCGGGTACCGCGAGTCGCGATGACAAAGCCGCGCGTGGTCGCGAGGCCGGCGCCGACGCAGGCTATAACTACAAGACCGAAGACGTCGCGGCAGCGGCTCATCGTGACACCGCTGGCCACGGCATCGACATTGGACTGATGACGATCGGCGAGGAAACCGCAACGTCGTTATTCGACGCAATGGCCGCGGAAGGCCGCATCGTAATGTACGGCAGCACCGGTGGGCGGCAGGTGTGCTTCAATCTGAACATCGGCACGCGCAATCTGTCGCTGCAATCGATGAGCATTTCCACCAGCGCACGTTTTCTTCCAGAGACGATGCGCACGTTTCGCGACGTTGCGCTGCCGCTGTTTGCCCGTGGCGTATTCAAGGCGCCCGTCGATGCGACTCTGCCGATGGCGCGTCTGGTCGAAGCGCACGCAATGGTCGATGCGCGCACGCATTTCGGCAAGATTGTGCTGCTCAACGATTGATTGCGCGCACTGTTGACGCGGCGATCGCTTGACGCCACCCCGTGCGCTCGCGCAAGCTACGCGAGTCAAGGGTGCCCGTTAGGGCGCAATAGGGAATTCGGTGCAAGGCGTCACGCCTGATCCCGAAGCTGCCCCCGCAACTGTAAGCGGTAGTCGAGTTCACGATGCCACTGGATCTTCCGGGAAGGCGAACACGATGATTCCGCCAGCCAGGAGACCTGCCCGCGACACGTTGTAATAGTAGTCACGGGCGGGGTGCACCGTAGGCGGCTCGTAGATCGGCCTGTCGCGCTCCGCGTGTCACCCGTGCCGTCATCCGACCGTCTCCCAGGCCTCCCGGCACCGTCGTTGCGCGGAGGGCGCCACATGTCCGTTAGTAGTTGTTATACCGCCGTTGTCGGAGTCATTCTGGGCAGCGTGATGCCACTGACTCTGCGGGCAGCGCCCGTCGATGAGGTTATCGTCAGCGCAAGCCGCATCGAACTGCCGCGCGAGCAGGTCGGTAGTTCAGTCAGCGTCTTGGAGGGTGCTGAGATAGATCGACGCGCCCCGTCGTTAGTGGCTGATCTGTTGCGCGAAATTGCCAGTGCAGCTGTCAACCGCGGTGGCCCGATGGGCAGCGTCACGCAGGTGCGGCTGCGCGGCGCTGAAGGCAATCATACGTTGGTCGTGATCGACGGCATCGAAGTCAACGACCCCGCCTACGGATCGGAGTTTGATTTCGCCACGCTGCTACCACTCGACATCGAGCGACTCGAAGTGCTGCGCGGCGCACAAAGTGCGCTGTGGGGCAGCGATGCGATTGGCGGCGTGATCAATGTCGTCACACGACTCGGACCCGCAGAGCGCGCCGGCGTGGCGGAGCTGCAGAGCGGCTCGTTCGACACGCGCCGCGCGCGCCTGAGCTGGCAGGGCGGCGCCGACACGCTGCAGGCAGGCTTCGGCGCCCAGTACTTCCGCACCGCTGGCGTGAGCGCGGCTCCCGGTGGCGCGGAACGCGACGGCTATCGAAACTTCACCGCACGTGGCCGTGGGGCATGGCAGGCCACCGACGCTCTCACGATCGACGGCGCGCTGCTGCGCATCGACGGCGTGGCTGATGGCGATGAACAGGACTTTCGCTTCCCATCGACTGCTACCCAGGGATTGGTCATCGACAGTCTCAACCGTGCCGAACGCACGCAGACCTACGGCCGGGTCGGTCTACGGTACGAGCCGACGGGTTCGCGTTTCGCGCAGCGCGCCAACATCGGGGTAACACGTACCCATAGCCGATTCTTCGACGCAACGGGCGTCTACTCGAACGCGAACGAGGGCCGCCGTGAGAAATACGACTACCAGGCCACGATCCACTTCGGCGCGCCGAGTCGTTTCACGCACGCCATCACCGCAGCGCTTGAACACGAGCGCGTCGGCTTTGCCAACAGCGATCCGGATCCGCGCTCACCCGTGAATCAGGATCGCAGCATCGACCAAAGCAGCGGCGTGCTCGAGTATCGCGGCGCCTACAATGATCTGCTGTTCGTCTCGGCCGCCGCGCGCTATGACGACAATCAGCGCTTTCAAGCGGCCACCACGTGGCGCGGCACCGCCGCACTCAAGATGCCCCTGACTAACACTCGCCTGCATGCGAGCTGGGGCACTGGCGTAGCCAATCCGGGCTTTTTCGAGTTGTTCGGCTATATCCCGAGTTCCTTCGTCGGCAATCCTGCGCTGACACCCGAAAAATCGACCAGCTGGGACATCGGCGTCGAGCATCGGTTTGCAGACAATCGTTGGGTCGCAGACCTCACCTATTTCCACGCCGATCTCACCGGGGAGATTCTGACGGTATTCCTCGCACCGACTTTCGATGCCACCGCGATCAACGCAACGCGCGCCAGCAATCGACACGGTGTCGAGCTCGAACTACGCGCGGCCTTGACACCGCACTGGAATCTGCGTGGTAGTTACACCTATACGGATGCCGAAGAGCCACAGGGAATCGATGCTTTCGTGCGTGAGCTACGCCGTCCGCGGCAGCTCGCGAGTATCAACGTCAACTACGCATTTGCGGGGAATCGTGGCAACCTGAATCTGGGCGTCGATCACAATGGGCGACACGAGGATTCGGAATTCGTTTTTTCGACGCCCGCGACGACCGTCTCACTCGATGCCTACACGCTGGTGAATGCAGCGGCTCGCTGGCGTTTCACCGAGCGCGTATCGGGTCTCGTGCGCGTCGAGAACGCGCTCGGCACGAACTACCAAGACACCTTCGGCTTTGCGCAACCTGGCTTCGGTGCATACGCCGCCGTGCAGATCGCATTCTAGGATTGGCGCATGCCATGGCAACCATCGCGCTGGGGACCGCGCTCAGCGGTGACCCTGCTGTCGGCGCTGCTCGCCGGATTCGGGACAACGCCCACTGTTAGCGACGCGACCGGGAGGTTGCCGCGAGTGATTTCACTGAATCTTTGTACGGATCTGCAATTGATGCTGCTCGCCGATCCCGAACAGATTCTTTCACTGACATGGCTCGCACGCGATCCACGCAGCTCACCGCTGGCAGACGCAGCCGCGCACTTCGCCAGCAATCGCGGGTTGGCGGAAGATGTTCTGCCGCTGGCGCCGGATGTCGTGCTGGCGGGAACTTACACCGCCAGATTCACCACGGATCTGGTGCGCCGCCTCGGCATCAGAGTCGTCGAGGTTCAGCCAGTCGATTCCGTCGATGGAGTCGAAGCGAGCATGCTCGAAGTCGCCGAGGCGATCGGCCAACGCG
>JAGRJB010000146.1 GCA_020442965.1 Pseudomonadales bacterium | reverse complement strand
CCGCGACCTTGAGTCCATCGCGTTTGGCTTTGGTCCAGCTCGCGCCGCCCTTGCGGACGCCGACGACGACATCATGGCCGCTGTCTTGCAAATTGAGGGCATGCGCCCGGCCTTGACTGCCATAGCCGAGTACCGCGATGCGGGCACCCTTGAGGGCCTTTTTGTTGACGTCTTTTTGTCCGTAGATCTTCATCGATTGCTCCAGGTCAGGTGTCGCTGTCGGGGCGGCAACAAGAAAAAACCCCGCAGCGGCTTCAGGGCCGGTGCGGGGTTTTCGTATCGTCGCTCGCTTAGGTATTAAGTCTTCAAGCAGGCGCCCCGCACCGATCGCTCGTAAGGAGCGCAAGTACGAGTTGGAGACCACGCACACCGGAAAGCCCACGGCCGGACAGGGCGCGAGTCGTTTCCAATGCGATTTCGTGGCTCGAGTGCATGATTTAGGGAGTGATAGCACCACATCTTGCGCGCCGTTGTCAACGCGTAACGTCGCCGACGGCGCCGCATCAGCGGTCGGCGGTCGCCGTACGGATCGTACAGGGGGATCGTGCAATCGCTTAATATTCACCGGTGACGAGCGAACTCCTACCTGCCGAGCAAACCGAGTCTGCACGCCCACTCTGGTTGCTGACCCAGGCGGGCCTCACACCCTGGTTGGCGGAGCAGCCACCTGCGATTCAGACGTGGGTGCAGCAGAACGGCTTCAATGCCGAGCGCTTGCGCACACTGTTGCTGCCCTCCGCGGCGGGGGGCGTCAGCGGGGTGTTGGTCGGCTTGGGGGCGCTCGAGTCGCCGGATCGGCTCACGCTCTGGGACGCTGCGGGCCTGCCCGGCAAACTCCGACCGGGTATCTACGCGCTGGCAGAGGCGCTGCCAGCGCATGCCGCCACGCAGTTCGCGCTGGGATGGCAGTTCGGGTGTTATCGATTTAGCCGCTATCGAACCGGACCCGAGGGGGCGGCGGCCGAGGGTGCAGTGCTCGAAGCTGATGCGAGCGACGGCAACGTAAGCTCCAGTGCTCTCGCAGGCGCCAAGGCGAGAGCCGCAGAGGGCAACGGAGCGCAGCTAGTCGTGCCCAGGAACGCCGATCTCGAGTACGTCACGCGAGCGACTGCCGCCTGTGCCCACGCGCGGGACTACATCAATCTGCCAGCAAACGACTTCGGTCCGTTCGAGCTCGCCGCAGCTGCGCAGCGACTTGCGCTGCGATTCAATGCCGAGTGTCGCGTGACCGTTGGCGGTGACCTGGCCGCCGCCGGCTATCCGCTCGTCTATGCGGTCGGCAAGGCCAGCGAACGCGAGCCTCGTCTGATCGATCTGCGCGCGGGTGCGCTCAACGCGCCGCGCGTTACGATCGTGGGCAAAGGCGTTTGCTTCGACAGCGGCGGGCTCGATCTGAAGACCTCGGCGTCCATGGCGCTCATGAAGAAAGACATGGGCGGTGCCGCCTGCGCACTCGCTCTCGCCGAGATGTTGTTAGCGAGCGACGCACCGATCAGATTGCGCGTCTTGATTCCGGCGGTGGAAAATGCCATCGGGGGTGGGGCCTTTCGGCCGGGCGATGTGCTGCGGTCGCGCAAAGGGTTGACGGTTGAGGTCGGCAATACCGATGCCGAAGGCCG
>JAGRJB010000145.1 GCA_020442965.1 Pseudomonadales bacterium | reverse complement strand
ATCCGCGCCGTAGGCACTGGTGTCCTGGGAAATCACTAATAACTCGCGCACACCGGCGTTGGCGAGTTTTTCGGCCTCGCGCAACACCTCGTCGATCGGGCGGCTCGCGAGCCGCCCGCGCATCGACGGAATGATGCAGAAGCTGCATTTGTTGTTGCAGCCCTCCGAGATTTTCAGATAAGCATAGTGTCGCGGTGTCAACCGGATGCCCTGCGGCGGCAGCAGATCGAAGAACGGATCGTGCTGCGGGGGCAGATGAGTGTGCACCGCGTTCAGCACGTCCTCATAAGCATGCGGACCGGTGACGCCCAATACCGCCGGATGCCGCTCGAGAATGCGCTCCGGTCGCGCACCCAGGCAGCCGGTGACGATCACCCGGCCGTTCTCGCGTAGAGCTTCGCCGATCGCGTCGAGCGATTCATCCACGGCGCTGTCGATAAAGCCGCAGGTATTGACGACCACGACGTCAGCCGCTTGATAGCTCGGCGCGACCGCGTAACCCTCCGCGCGCAGCTGCGTGATAATGCGCTCCGAATCCACGAGCGCCTTGGGGCAACCGAGGCTGACAAAACCAATGGTGGGTGGCGGATCGGCGGGTGATCGCTCGGTGGGTTGTTTGCGAGTCATGTCTGTATCGTAACCCGACCGGTCAGCTCGCGGGGTCGCCAAACGGCAGGAAGCCGAGACCGTGGCGGACAGTTCGTGCGATGGTCAACCCGCAAGCTCGATCGTTCCGCGGCAGTCGGGGCCACCTGTCGGATAATCCATCCACGCATCGGTCCGACGTGTCGGCGAGGTTTCTTGCGAGCGCGGCGCGTGAGTAGATAGCGGCTATTGAGGCGGTGCACGTGCATCGCGCTGAACGGATCGCGGCGACCCATGACGACAAACAAACAAGAACTCGCCATCGTCGGCGGTGGGATCGGTGGCCTGACGGCGGCACTTGCTCTGCAACGCGCCGGCATGCGGGTTCGTGTGTTCGAGCAGGCCCCCGCGCTCGGTGAGGTTGGCGCTGGGATCTCCTTGAGCCCAACGGCCGTGCATGGCCTCAATTATCTGGGGCTGCGCGATGTGTTGCTACGGGAGGCGTACGCGCCAGAAGACCAGGTGGTTCGTCACTTTCGCGACGCCCGCCCGCTGTCGGAAATCAATCGTGGGCGGTCACTGATGGAGCGCTATGGTGAACGCTACTACCTCATTCATCGCGCCGACCTGCACGATGCATTGGCAGCGGCCGTGCGCGCCAACGACTCGGCGGCAATTCTCCTGGACCATCGGCTCGTGAGCCTCGAGCAGCGACGAGATGGCGTGCAAATCACATTCGCAAACGGCAAACGTTACGCAGCAGACGCGCTCGTCGGAGCTGATGGTTCGCGGTCGGTGGTTCGAGAACAGCTGTTCGGACCGGGCGATCCGCAATTCACCGGTTACATCGCCTGGCGCGGCCTCGTGCCGATGGAGAAGGTCCCGGCTGGCATACTGAATCCGCCGTCCGGGATCTTCGTGGGCCCGCGCCATCTGGTGAACCGCTATCCCGTACAGCGTGGCAAGTCGCTGAATTTCGTGGCGTTCGCCGAACGCACGACCTGGACCGCGGAGGGTTGGTCGATTCGCTCGACCGTGCAGGAACTGCTCGATGAGTTCGTCGGCTGGCACGAGGATGTGCTCACATTCATGCGTGCCACGCCACCGG
>JAGRJB010000144.1 GCA_020442965.1 Pseudomonadales bacterium | reverse complement strand
GCTCGTCACACTCACCGATCCGACACTAGCGCCGGTTGATTGCACAGGCCTCGACAGACTTCGAGCGCCCTCGGTGCAATCAGTTGGCGGACACGCGCTTCGAGCGCCGCACACTCGTCCTCGGAAATGGCACGCGGCGGTTTCCTGGATACGCGCTCGTCTTCGCTCGCCGGCTGATCGGTCGCGCTAACGATAATCCCATCTGGTCGATTCATGTCACGAAGTCCTCCACTCTGGCCCTTCACCGTTTTGTTCCTCGTATGGCGCAAGAAGACATCTGTTGCAGAACCAGGGCCCTTGAGCTCAAGACCGTCACGCGTTGGCCTAGGCGTTCCAGTCTGGATAGGTGTTTCGCACTCCTCTTGACCTGCTGAAATACAGCCAGCCGACCGTGAAGCCGAGAACGCCCAACACCACACTCTTGAGTGCGCCGGGAATGAGGTCTTCCGAATCGAGACCCACCAGCGACCAGCCAATGAACGGCAGAGGCGTCCCAACAAACACCCACCCCAGGCGAAGCTTGAGAAGGCGAATCATCTGTTGAACGGCTCCCGCTCGAATGTCCCGCAGCGCTCGCCCGGCTTGGATTCCCATATACACCAAGGTGCCATCCACAGCCGTCGTGACGAGGCCAAGAAATAGGATCCCGGGATTCTATTCTGCCAAAGCGATGAATCCAATCCAGGCGAGAACATATTGCAGCCGCCGAAAGATCGGCGCCAAGTACAAATTGCCAATGACGATGAATTTGAACCAGCCGTGCACGCGATTGAGCGGAGCGAGTTTCTGCTCGTAAGTAGCAACTCCCTCGTCTGCGCCAATCCCAGCCACTTTCGGTGCGGCTGCCACGATCACTTCTCCTCAGACGATGCTGCGTGAATCGGCTCGGCATCGTTAGCCACATGATCTGCGTTCCCTTGCTCAGGGTCCAACCCTGCGAGTTACTCCAAAACGACCCGGTAACCTGCACGGTTATGGGGGAGTTGGCGCGATAGGCGAAGCACATATCACCAAAGTAGACTGTTCCACCGGACCGCGGCATTGCGCCGGTCATCGTATCTTCCGCGAGGAACAAGCGGCCCTCGACAGCGATGCCGAAGTGCTGCTGCAATTGCGCAGCCGTCAGGCGCGTCTCTTCTCTGGCGACATAGACAACTCCGTTGGCGACCTCCTCCGAGTTGCCCTGACCGCCACACGCGTACGGCATTCCCGGAATGCGCTCGAATGGATAGACGCCCGCGATCTTGGCAACCAGCGTGCCGCGCGCCATCAGATCCGCGACCGTCAAGTACAGCGCCCGCAACTCGAATTGGCTGCATTCTGGAATAACCGGTCGCCCTGGTCGAACTGCGCGAAATCGTCGAGCAAGACCGCGGCCGTGGCGCCGTTGGCCATCAGCAAACTCAACTGGATCGCAGCGCTTTCCGGCGCCGGGGAGCAGCGTGGACTCGGAGCAGTGGCGGTTCTAGCCGGGAGGATGGAGAAATGGCGGCGGCCGGATCGGGCGCGTGCGGGTGTCGGCATGGATCGGTACCCCGCTTATTTTGGCGTTCGCAATGTCCGGTTTGAACTCCAGTCTACGTTGACTCTATCGCAACACCACCATTGCGAGGAGTCAGTGCCATGCAACACGCGCAATTCCCTTCCCTGTTACTGAGTACGGCGTTCGCCCTGTCAGGAGCGTCGGCCGCGGTCGCCGACACCTGTAAGGATGTCGTATTCAAGGTGACTAACAATCATTTCGAAGAGCGGCAGATCGAGATACGCAGCGTCAAGTTCCGCAACCGTCACCGGGGTGGCGCCATCCAATCAGAGGACGTACCGAACAAATTGTGTAACTACGGTGCAACTTGCAGCACTGCCGGAGACAATCTGGCGGATGCCGACAAAGTGGACCTGTACGACATCCAGGTAGTGTTTCGTCACAAGAACCACGATGGCACCTGGTCACGTGAATTCATCACGCAGCCCTTCACTCCCACTTATCGCAAGTGCAAGGATGGCAAGCAATACGGCCCACTCGTCGTTCGTGATTCAAACTAGGCTAGCAGGAGATCGCAATGAAGCAATTCAAGAAAATGACCCTGTGGTCGGTTGCGTTGGTGCTGGTCATCGTAACCAATAGCCACGCCGCGCCAGCGCAGTATCAGTGTTACAACTTCGATGATCTCGTCGCGGGCAAGGAGTACACGGTGGGCGATGTGATCGACACGGAGCATGCCACGATCACGATCAAGCCGTACTTCACTAACGGCACGCCGGCAACGGCGACCGTGCGCCACGCCGAATCGGCACCGGCAAACATAGCGGGCGGCACCGCACCGGAGTTGAGTCTGTACCTGGTGTCGCTGAACGTCGTGCCGCATCAGCCCGTCACCCGGATCAAGACTCTGCTCGCGCAGAACATCAGTCAGACGGGTGACTTCGCCGATGCGAACATCGAAGTCAACGGAGAAAAGCACGAGAGCCCGCGCGGATTTGCGCAGATGAATGGCAAAAGTATCGGCAAGCCCGGCAAAGGCCGGGCCAAGATTCGTGCCACGGTGCTACCGACCTCTGCGAATTGGCACGCGGGCACGCTCGAGGTGCGCGCGAAGCCAGGCGAGGCCATCGAGAGCTTCACGCTGGGAGGCCACACCTGGCGCGTCGACGACATGTGCTTCGGCCTCTGACGGATTGCGCTGCAGCAAGGGCAGATAAGGAGATGTCGATCCAGCCACCATAGTTACTTGCCATTCGATCCGGCACAATCCGGAGGTGCCCGAGCTCGCGCCACTGACGGACCTCATCCATCGTGCCCAGGGCGGCGACAAGGCCGCGCTGGGCCAGGTGTTCGCGCTTGCGTACGCCGACCTGCGAGCTCTGGCGCGTTCGCGCCTGAGCCGCAGCGCGCCTAACACCTTGCTCGATACGACGTCGCTCGTGCACGAATCGTTCCTGCGATTCGTCAATACGCAGCAGCTGAAGATCGACGATCGCAATCACTTTCTGCGCTATGCGGCACACGTGATTCGGTCCGTGGTGATCGATCATGTACGGGAGCGGCATTCGGCACGACGCGGTGGGCAAGCGGCGCGCGTCACGCTCAATACGGCGATGAACGATGCGCTACCGGCTGGAGAAGAAGAGATTCTGAACGTGCATGAAGCGCTGGAGGATATTGCGCGATACGAGCCGCGACTCGTCGAGGTAGTCGAGATGCGCTATTTTGCGGGCTTGACCGAGGCGGAAATCGCGGCGGCTCTGGGGATCACCGATCGTACGGTGCGCCGCGACTGGAAGAAGGCGCAGTTGTTGCTCGCGGCCGCACTCGCGCCGCCGAGCGACCTCTGATGCCGGCAGATGTCCGGTTTGGGGCTCGCATTGCGTTGAACGTGACCATACCGGTCACCTGATTGAAGGGGCGTTGCCGTGCCGCCGCGCAGGCTCGATTTCGACAACTGGCCAGAGCTCACGCGGCTGCTCGATGAGGCGCTCGAGCTGCCGGCCGATGCGCGTGCGCGCTGGCTGGACGAACTGGCGCTGCGCTCGTCAGCGCTTGAAACGAAACTGCGCGCGTTGTTAGCGCAGTCGGCGCGGGTCGAGACCGGGGATTTCCTCGACACGCTACCCAAAATCGGTGCGCATGCCGATGCTGCGGCAGACTCCACGAGCGCGGTATCCGCCGGTCTGCTGGTCGGCCCGTACAAGCTCGTGCGCGAGCTTGGCACCGGTGGCATGGGCGTCGT
>JAGRJB010000143.1 GCA_020442965.1 Pseudomonadales bacterium | reverse complement strand
GATCCGGGTGTAGATGTTGCCCGGTACCTTGAGGTCAAAAAGGTCTGCGCCGTGCTGTGCGCTGTCGAACGCATACGAGGTCGTTTGGTAGATGGGCACCGCGACCGCCTTGGTGGTCGGGTCGGGTGAATAGCCGCCGTGAACGGCAATCGTTTCGAGTCGCATGAGATCCCTCTGAAGTTAGTTATCTGCCGGCGGGCTGGCTTCAGCCAGTCGCACCAAGACGTCGATCAGCGGCGAGAAACTCACCGATCGCCACCTCGAATTGCGCGATGTCTACCAGGAAAGCGTCGTGACCTTCGAGCGAGTCGAGTATCAGCAACCGGGTACGCGCACCGGCACGCTCAAAGGCCTGTGCAACTTCGCGCTGCTCAGCGGGCGTGAACAGGATGTCTGTCGAGACGCCAATCACGAGCGCGTGCTCGATGCCGGCCGGCTCGAGGGCCGCGGCGAACGAGCCGCGATGTGCTGCGAGATCGAAGCGATCCATCGCACGCGACAGGTACAGGTAGCAGTTGGGGTCGAAGGTCCTGGAGAATTTCTGTGCCTGCGCCTCGAGATAGTCCTCGATGGCGAAGCCGGCGCCGAACGGGGCCCGCAGCAAGTCGTTGGGCGCGCCACCGGGCTTGACGGCCTGGCGCGGCGCGCGTGCGAAGCGTTGCTGCCACTCTTCGGCGGACCGATACGTGATGGTGCCGAGTTTGCGCGCCATTCGCATACCCGCCGCCGGCCGGCGGTGCGCAGAGTAGTCGCCAGCCAGCCAGTCCGGATCGCTCGTGATCGCTTCGCGTTGCAGCGAGCGCATCGCGATTGCAAATGGGCGGGCAGCGGCGCTGCCCGAAATGCTCACAACTCGCCGTGTGCTGCGCGGAAACAGGGCTGCGTAGGCAAGCACGGTCATGCCGCCAAGCGATGCGCCGACGATCGTATCGAGCTGAACAATGCCGAGCCCGCGAACGAGTTCGTGACCGGCGGCAGCGATGTCCTCGACGGCCAGTTCCGGGAAGCGAGTGCCGTACACGCGACCAACGGCGGGATCGATCGATGCGGGCCCCGTCGAACCGAAGCAGCCGCCGAGCGAATTGACGCAAATTACAAACCACTTGTCAGTATCGAGCGCCCGACCGGGGCCGATCATTGCTTCCCACCAACCGGGCGTCGGGTCGGCCGGGCTCGCCGCCGCATGGGCAGACGCGGACAGCCCCGTGAACAGCAGAATGGCGTTGTCGCGCTTTGCGCTGAGCCGACCCCATGTTTCGTAAGCAACGACGCCGTCACGCAGCGCGCCGCCCTTGTACAGGGGAAAATCGGTCGGCAGCCTCATGCGATGGCTCGCGACGCGTTCGTCGAATGCCATCGATGCCTGCACTGCGAGCTCGCGCGCAGGCCGGCTCATGGTTCCGGATCGCCGCCGTCCGCAATTCCCTCGAACAAGGGTGTGGAGAGATAGCGCTCGCCCGTATCGGGGAGCACCGCCAGTACCACGCTCCCGCGTGGCGCCTCACGCGCAACCTTCAAAGCCGCCGCAAACGTCGCGCCCGAGGAGATGCCGCAGAAGATGCCTTCGTTGCGCGCCAATTTGCGCGCGGTTTCGATCGCCTCCGTATCGTTGACCGGCACGATACGATCGGCGATGTCGCGATTGAGAACCGCGGGCAGGAAGTCCGGTGTCCAGCCCTGGATCTTGTGGGGAGCCCATGGCTTCCCCGCTAACAACTGGGCCGATTCGGGCTCGGTGGCAACGACTTGCACCTCCGGACGCGCCAGCTTGATCATCTCGCCGGCACCTGTGAGCGTGCCGCCGGTACCCCACCCGCTGACGAAGAAATCGAGCCTCTTGCCGACGAAATCGGCGAGGATCTCGGGTCCCGTGGTGTTGCGGTGATAGGCAGGATTGGCGGGGTTCTCGAACTGGCGCGCCAGGAACCAGCCGTGCTTCTTGGCCAGTTCCGCTGCCTTGTCAACCATACCTTGCCCGCGTGCGGCGGCGGGCGTCAGGATGACTTTGCCGCCTAACATCCGCATGATCTTGCGACGCTCGATCGAGAAGGTTTCGGTCATCACCGCGACGAACGGGTAACCTTTGGCGGCGCACACCATTGCGAGAGCGATACCGGTGTTGCCCGATGTCGCCTCAACGACGGTCTGGCCCGGCTTCAGCTGGCCGCGGCGTTCAGCGTCTTCGATGATGCCGATCGCCAGTCGGTCCTTCACCGAGTGCATTGGATTGAAATACTCGCACTTCACGAACATCGTAACGTGCTCGGGTGCGAGGCGGTTTATTCGGACAATCGGCGTGCGGCCGATAGTGCCTAGAATGCTGTCATAAATCATGCCGCTACTGTAAGCGACCAACGCGCACGTGCGCCATCGGAGTCGGCATATTCTTATAACATTTTGTTATCATACCCTGCACAAATGAGCGGTGAAACGAATCTGCAACAATGGCGTTTTGCGCTCGCGGTGGCGCGCAACGGCTTGTCTGTGACCAGCGCTGCGCAGGCGCTGGGTGTCTCGCAACCGGCGATCAGCCGCGCGCTCAAGGCACTGGAGCACACGCTCGGCTTCGATCTGTTCGTACGCCAAGGGCGTGCGCTGACGAGAGTGACGCCGGAAGGCGAGCAACTGCTTGATGCGGCGCAGCGCGCGGTCGCCGAATTCAACAGTCTCACGGCGCTGGCGCAGGATGTCGCGGGCGACGAATCGGGCAGTCTGTCGCTCGCGACCACGCACACGCAGGCGCGCTATGTGCTGCCGCCTGTGATCACTGAGTTTCGGCGGCATCATCCGAGCGTCGATCTGAACCTGCACCAGGGTACGAGCGAGCAGATCGCCGAAATGGTCGCGGCGGATCGCGTCCAGCTCGCAATCGCGACCGGGTCTGAAGCGCTGTTCAATGACATGGTCTTGTTGCCGGTCTATCGCTGGCATCGGCAGGTGGTCGTGCCGCGCAAGCACCCGCTGACGCGCTCTGCCCGATTGACGCTCGCGCAGCTCGCCGCGTTCCCGCTGGTGACGTACGTGTTCAGCTTTTCGGGGCAATCCTCGCTGCAGCAGATCTTCGCACGTGCCGATCTCAGCCCCAAGATCGCGCTGACCGCTCGCGACTCGGATGTGATCAAGACCTACGTGCGCCTGGGTTTGGGCGTTGGCATTGTCGCAAGCGTCGCACTCGATCCACGCGAGGACAGCGATCTCGTCGCCCTCGACGCTGCACATCTGTTTCCGATCCACACCACCTGGGTCGGGTTCCGACGTGGTACACGTCTGCGCGAGCACACTTACGATTTCCTGGCGTTCTTCGGGCCACATCTCAGCCGCCGCTTGATCGACCGGGCGAGCGTCGATCCGACGCGTATCCCGGAGCTGTTTCGGCGTCTGGTGTTACCGGTGCGATGACCGACCTGCCAGCAGAGCGCCTGCAGAAGTTGTTAGCCGCGGCCGGTCACGGCTCGCGCCGCACCATCGAGGATTGGATACGCGCGGGACGGATCACGGTCAACGGCAAGCTGGCCGAGCTTGGCATGCGTGCGCGCCCCGGCGATCAGGTGCGGCTGGATGATCGTGTCTTGTCGTTAGGCGTTGCCGCCAAGCGGCACGAGCTGTTGGTATATAACAAGCCGGTTGGTGAAGTAACTACGCGCCGCGATCCACAGGGCCGTCCGACCGTGTTCGATCGCCTGCCCGAGCCGCGCGCGGGTCGCTGGATCGTCGTCGGTAGGCTCGACGTGCACACCGCGGGTGTGCTGCTGTTCACGACTGACGGCGAGCTTGCCCATCGCCTGATGCATCCATCGAGTGAAGTCGAGCGCGAGTACCTCGTCCGTGTGCGCGGGCTGCCCGACGAGCCCTGCTTGCAGCGGCTACTCACCGGGATCCAGCTCGACGACGGGCCGGCTCGATTCGACCGAATCGAGCGCGATTCAGCCTCCGGCAGTCACGCCTGGTTTCGCGTCACCTTGCACGAAGGGCGCAATCGCGAAGTGCGGCGCCTGTGGTCGGCGGTGGGTTTCGAAGTCAGTCGGCTGACACGAATTCGCTTCGGGCCGATCAGGCTGGCTCGGGATGCGGTGCCCGGCGCGTTTCACTATGCAGACCCATCGGTCCTGTCGCAAGATTGATCCATGGTCTGGCGTCGCGCCAAGCGTTTGTTCTGGGGCACGGTGTTCGCCGCCGCCTATCGTGGCCAACGCAGCGGATTCTCGCCGACTGACTTTCAGGTGCTCGTGCGCCGCGCGACCATCTACGATGGCTCGGGCGCTGAGCCGTACGTCGCCGATGTCGGCGTGCGGGGTGCGCGCATCGCGGCGATCGGAGATCTCAGCCATTGCACCGCGCGGCAATCGATCGCGGCGGACGGGCTCGCGCTGGCACCCGGCTTCATCAATTCGCTGTCCTGGGCGACCGAATCGCTACTCGCCGACCCGACCGCCGCGAGTGACGTGCGGCAAGGTGTCACGCTCGAAGTGTTCGGCGAAGGCGTGTCGATGGGCCCGCTAACGACCGCGATGCGCGGCAGCCTGGCAGCACGCCTGCAACAGCAGCGGCTCGATGTAGACTGGAGCACCCTCGGTGAGTATCTCGAGCGCCTCGAACGCCGTGGGGTGGTGCCGAACGTTGCATCGATGGTCGGTGCAACGACCGTCCGCGTGCATGTCATGGGCTACGCCAACCGGGCGGCGACCGGCCACGAGATCGCGGCGATGTGTGCATTGGTCCGCGATGCGATGCGCGAAGGCGCGCTCGGCGTAGGATCGGCGCTCATCTATTCGCCGGCGTCCTCGGCGAGCCACGCGGAACTGTTGGCCCTGGCGCAAGCGGCCGCTGAATTCGGCGGCGCCTATTGCAGCCACATACGCAGCGAAACACGCGGGCTCGTTGCTGCAGTGCAAGAAGTCATCGACGTTGCGCGTGCCACCGGACAGCACGCCGAGATCTATCACCTGAAGGCTGCCGGGCGCGATAACTGGCATCGGCTCGATGCGGCGATCGCATGCGTAGAAGCCGCGCAGGCGTCCGGCGTGAAGATCGGCGCTAACATGTATCCCTACACCTCCGCCGCGACTGGACTCGATGCCGCGATGCCGCCCTGGGTGCAAGATGGCGGCAGCGACCGCTGGTTCGCGCGTCTGGCGGACCCAGCCCACCGTGCGCGGTTGTTAGCGGAAATTGCCGGGCCCGGCGATGGTTGGGAAAATCTGTATCACGCCGCCGGGAGCGCCGAGCGCGTCACGCTGCTGGGTCTCACCAACCCGCGGCTGCGGCGATTCAACGGATTGTCACTCGCCCGCGTTGCCGCACAGCGCGGCGAGTCGCCTGAACAGGCGATCATCGAGCTGGTGCTGGCGGATCGCAGTCGCGTCACCGCCGCGTTCGAGTTGATGGCCGAGCGCAACGTCAGCCGGCAGTTGCGATTGCCATGGGTGTCGCTGTGTTCCGATGCCGAATCGCTGGGGCCGCAAGATGGTGCGGGGGAGTACCATTCGCACCCACGTGCCAGCGGCGCGTTCGCGCGATTTCTGGGTCGTTACGTGCGCGACCAGCGCGTCGTGAGCCTGCCGGAGGCAATCCGCCGCATCACGAGCCTGCCGGCTGATCGTTTCAAGCTGCGCGATCGCGGCCGCATCGTGCCCGGCGGTTACGCGGATCTGGTGCTGTTCGACCCGGCGCGTGTCGCGGACCACGCGACGCTGAGCGATTCACGCCGCGTCGCCAGCGGCGTGATCAGCGTGTTGGTCAATGGCGAGATCGTATTGCGAGACGGCGCGTTCACGGGCGTACGATCGGGGCGTTTTGTAAGGGGACCTGGGCATACCGGTTCCGGGAGCTCCCGGATCGGGGCCGAGGGCATGCCACGGGCAGCGGGCTAGACGCATCATTCGCGCAGAACTCCTGCGAATACGAAGCTAAAAGCATTGAAATAGCGTCTATAATCGTTCCGTTGACAGCGGTCGCGGCAATCTCGAGCCTGGGCGGTACGGCCAACTGCACCTGCGGGCGCCGACGGGCGCCGACGGGCGCCATCGGGAGCCGATTTGGCGATCGACGCCGGGAGCCCGGCGCCGCACGCCGCCCTTCGATCGCCAGCAAATACCTTGCCACCCTCATTGACACGCTTGCAGCCGGAAATCAGAATACGCGGCTCGTTTTTCGCGGAGGGGTACCCAAGCGGCCAACGGGAGCAGACTGTAAATCTGCCGGCTTACGCCTTCGTAGGTTCGAATCCTACCCCCTCCACCACGAGCGGGGTCCTTCGGTTGCGCGTTTCGCAACCTCGATTCGAGCTAACTGGTGCGCCGACGGAGGATCACGCAGACCGGCCAGAATGGAACTTTGGGGTAGTGGTTAGCAGCGGCATCGGCGGGTGTAGTTCAATGGTAGAACCTCAGCCTTCCAAGCTGATGACGTGGGTTCGATTCCCACTACCCGCTCCAGGTTCGGGTTTGGCGGGGGGGGGTTGACTTGGATGGGGGATGGCTGCGGCGGGCGAGTGGCAAGCTGCTAACAAGATGCCCACGTAGCTCAGTTGGTAGAGCAC
>JAGRJB010000142.1 GCA_020442965.1 Pseudomonadales bacterium | reverse complement strand
TGGTGGGCGAGATCCGCGACCTCGAGACGGCGCAGATTGCCGTCCAGGCGAGCTTGACGGGCCACCTTGTCATGTCGACCTTACACACCAACACGGCCGCGGGAGCCATGACGCGGTTACGCGACATGGGTATCGAGCCGTTTCTACTCTCCTCGAGTCTGGTGGGCGTTGTCGCGCAGCGGCTCGTGCGTACGCTCAATCCAGAGACCAAACAGGCTTTCGAGGCCGGCGAGTACGAGCGCCGGCTACTCGGCCTTGGGCCGAACGACCCGTCGCCGACGCTCTACAAGCCCGGACGCGACGCCGGGGGCGGCTTTCGTGGCCGTACCGGTATCTACGAACTCATCATCATCGACGATCAGATGCGCACGATGATCCATGACGGCGCAAGTGAACACGAAATCGAGCGCTATGCGCGCACTCAGACCCCCTCGATTCGCGACGATGGTCTGCGCAAGGTGCTGGCGGGCGAAACGACTCTCGAAGAAGTGCTGCGCGTCACGCGCGAAGATTGATACGCTCGGCACATCATGGGTGCCTTTGAATACGTTGCGTTAGACGCCGGCGGTCGCGAGCAAAAAGGCGTTCTCGAAGGCGATACGCCGAGGCACGTCCGCCAGCTCCTGCGTGAACGCTCTCTGCTGCCCGTGAGCGTCGCGGAGGTCGCACAGCGCGAGTCCCGGCGCCAGCGCGGCGGATTCTCGGTACGCCGTGGCGTATCGTCGGGCGATCTCGCCTTACTTACGCGGCAGCTCGCAACATTGGTACGCGCCGGGTTGCCGCTCGAGGAAGGACTGTTAGCGGTCTCGCAGCAAACCGAGAAACCCCGTATCCAGAGCATCTTGCTGGGCGTCCGTTCCAAGGTGATGGAGGGGCATACGCTCGCCGATGGTCTCGCCGACTTTCCGCGCGTGTTTCCCGAGATTTTCCGCTCGACCGTGGCCGCTGGCGAGCAGTCCGGACATCTGGACAACGTGCTCGAGCGACTGGCCGACTACACCGAGAATCGCGAGGGCATGCGCCAGAAGATCATCGGCGCGATGCTTTATCCGATTGTGCTGTCGGTGATCTGTTTCGCGATCGTTTCGATGATGCTCGTTTACGTCGTACCCAAAGTGATCGACGTGTTCGAATCGAGCAAGGCGAAGCTGCCGCTGGCGACACGCGTGCTGATCGGAACCAGCGACTTTCTGCGCGATTACGGTATCTACATTCTCATCATTGCGGCGATCGCGATCTTTGCGTTTACGCGCTGGCTGCGCTCGCCGGCCGCGCGCAACCGATTTCACCGCTTCCTGCTGCGCGTCCCGCTCTACGGGCGAGTACTGCGTGGTTTCAACACCGCGCGCTTCACGCGTACCTTCAGTATCCTGACAGGAAGCGCCGTCCCGGTACTCGAAGCAATGCGCATCGCGGGCGATGTCGTGACGAACCTGCCGATGCGCGACGCCGTCAGCGAAGCGGCTGCCCGGGTGCGCGAGGGGGCGCCGATCGGGCGTTCGCTCGCCGTCAGCAAGCTCTATCCGCCGATGACGATACACCTTATTTCATCGGGCGAGTCGAGCGGCGAACTCGATACCATGCTCGAGCGGGCGGCACTCAGTCAGGAGCGCGAGCTCGACGGCCTGTTGGCCGCCTTGGTAGGTTTGCTTGGCCCGCTCCTGATCATCTTCATGGGCCTCTTTGTGATGGGCATTGTTTTTGCAATGCTGTTGCCTATCTTCGAGATGAATAATCTCATTCGGTGACCGAGATCACGTCCGTCGATGGTCCGTCTGACCGTCGCGACAGAAATTTGTGCCGCGGGTGATTGCACCCACGTTCAGATCGTTTTATAAATCGCGTCATCCACCACTGCCGATGAGTCGGCACACAATATGGGTAACGATGAGCGAGAAGCCTGAAACTGACGACTTTGAGGACGAAGAGACCGACGAGGCCAGTGACGATGGCGATGAGGTCGACGTCGATCTGGCCTTCAAAGACCTCGACATGTCGAAGAAGCGCGATACCAAGTTGGGGGATCCGGCTTGGCGGCGCCTCGAGCGACTACGCGAAGAGCGGCGCACGGCCGAGCTGACCAGCGACTTCGAAGACTACGACGTCGGTGATGGGCAAGCTCGTAAGTACAATCCGTCGGCGAGCCAGCGCTAGGACGGCTACAGCAGCCCAGCTTTCTTGACGGCGTTGTAGCGGTTCACGAGCTCGACGCCGAGTCGCGGCGGCTCTACATCCACCATCAGGCCATCGCGGGCAGCCAAGCGAGCGAAGGACTTGCGCCGCGCTTCGGCGTACAGGTGCGCGCTTGCAACGGCGACGGCGGCGGCGCGCGATGTCAACGGCTGCTCGATTACCTGTTGCACGATTTGCTCGCGCAAGCTGGCGAGCAGCACGAGATGTCGCGATCTCAATAGACGCAACGCATCGCCCAACTCCGCCGCGTCCTCATCGCGAAAGTTCGTGACAATGATGACCAAGGCTCGCTTCGGCTGACGTCGCATGAACTCCTCGGCGGCAAGTTGGTAGTCGGAATGGGTCGGCGTCGGTTGCACCGCGTAGAGCTGGCCCATCACGGTTTCAACGGTCTGCAGGCCCTTGCAGGGCGCCACGAACCGGCCCTCGCCCGGCGGTGTTCCGAAGGTCATTGCGCCCACCGCGTCTCCGCGCTTGAGCGCAACATAGCTCAGGAGCATCACCGCGTTGAGCACCTGATCGAAATGGGTTCGGCCACCAGCGCCCTCGCGATCGTCGGCGCGCATCCGTCGGCCACAATCGATCAACAGCATCACGCGCTGATCGCGCTCGTCCTGGAACTGACGCACGATCGGCTTCTGCAAACGCAGCGTGGCCTTCCAGTCGATGTGTCGAATCGGATCGCCCGCCTGGTACTCGCTCAACTGCTTGAAGTCGGTACCGGCACCACGCTGGTGAAAAGTCTTGATACCGATTTCGTTCAATCGATTGCTTCCCGTGAGCCACGCATAGCGCGCGAGCTCGGCAAAATCGGGGTAGACGCGACGCTGCTCAAACTCACCGAGCCGAACCTGCAGATCGAGCAATCCGCCCCGTGAGCGCAGCCGCAGCATCGCTGGCGCAAACTGCACATCGCCCCGCTGTGCTGCACGAACGCGATAACTGAATTCGGTGGCGGTGCCGGCGACCAACTGCAATTCGCGCGGCATGTCGTCAGTGTGTAGACCTGCATCGATGAAATCGAACAGCGTCACGCTCCAATTGCGTACACCTGGGTTGCGCACGGTTGCAATGACTTGCGTTGGCACGCCCACCGCCAGCGCGGCCGGCATGCGTCGCTCGTAGCGCAGCCCATCCTGCCGCCAGGCGCGTCGCGTGACAAAGTAATCGAGACCGGTCGCGGCCAATAACGCGGCCACGAGCAGCACCGCCACGACGCTTACGAGGATCAGCGGCAAAGCGAACGCCCACGCGCCACCGGCCAACAGTGCGAACGCCAACGCAAACCACAGCAACAAACGCGACGGGATAGCTTGCATTGACGAAGGGTTCAGACGCGTGGCGCCGGCACGCTCTCGATAACCGCGTCGAGCACGTCGGACTCTCGCCGTCCCTCCATCAACGCATCGGGCGACAGACCGACACGATGCCGCAGCGCGGGCAGCGCGATGCGCTTGATGTCATCGGGCGTCACGTAGTCGCGACCATCCATTAGGGCGATTGCCCGCGACGTGCGTACCAACGCGATCGCACCGCGCGAGCCAGCACCGATCGCGAGGCCCGGCCAGTCGCGAGTCGCGCGCACGATCGCGACAGCATACTCGAGCACTTTGGGATCGACGCGTTGTCGCGCCGCGAGCTGCTGCAGCGTGAGCACCGCTCGTTCGCTGAGACAGGGTCTTACGGCATCGAGCGGAAGTTGATCGCCCGTGTGGTTAGTCGTCACGCGAGTAACCGTTGCCACCTCTTCGTCAACCGGCGGGTAATCGATCAGCACCTTGAGCAGAAACCGATCCAGCTGCGCCTCGGGCAATGGGTAAGTTCCCTCGGTTTCGAGCGGATTCTGGGTCGCGAGCACCATGAAAGGGCGTGGTAACGGAATGGTCTGGCCCTCGAGTGTCACCTGGTATTCCTGCATGACTTCGAGCAAGGAACTCTGCGTCTTGGCGGGTGCGCGATTGATTTCGTCGGCGAGTAGCGCATTGGTGAATATCGGCCCCCGCACGATGCGCAGTTCATGCGTCTCCGCATCGAGGACCGCATGACCGGTAATGTCGGAGGGCATCAGATCCGGCGTGAATTGCACGCGACCGTAGCGCAGCTGCAACGCCTGCGCCATCGCTCTGACTAACAGAGTCTTTCCGAGACCTGGGACGCCCTCGATCAAGACGTGCCCCGATGCGACCAGCGCGGCGATGATCTGATCCACAACGGCGGTCTGGCCGACCAGTGCTTTACCGATTTCGTTACGCAGCTTCTGCAGCAGATCGGCGGCCCGTGTAGTGGGTGAGTTATCAGCTTCCATTGCGAACGTTCCTTTCAAGCACTCTGGACCCTTCCAGAGGAGTCATGTTTGTTAGATTGTTGGGCCACCAGCAGGCGACGGGTGGATTCGAGACAGGCGATCGCGCTCGCGAGCTCGTGCTTGCGAGCGTGGCGTGGCCAATCGCGCGCAGCCGCGATTCTATTTCGCTCGATGCCCGTGAGGCTCGTCAGCGCCGCTTGCCGATCAGACTCACCGAGGCCCGCCCAGCCACGGACCTGTCGCGCCGCCGCACGCTCGAGCGCATCCGATACCGCCGTGAACAGCACCGGAGCACCGCGCGTGCGCAGCAGGAAGTTGCCCGTTCCTTGGATCTGTTCATCGAGGGAACGGCGCGCTGGATGCGGCTCCGCCACCCGCGGCCCAATTGAAATGGCGCCGCGCCACAACGCCAGCACGAGTGCGAACAGCCCCAGCAACACCGCCGGTGCGCCGTGTCGCCAGATCAACTGCAGCAGGTTCTGTTCCCGATCTGCCGATACGAAGACGACGCGTTCGCCTTTGCGCAAATCCAGCGCCCGCACTAGCAGTTTGGCATGGTCGTGCAGCTGCGGACTGCGCCATGTAAAGGGCGTGCCATCGACGATCGTCACGCTGCCCTTGCCCACCGCCACACGCACGACCTGCAGACCTGCCTCGTCCGCGAGCCCCCACTGGATGCGTTCGTTCGACTCGAAGCGTCCGTATGGGTCCAGCCCGCAGACCACCAAGTTTCCCGCACTCATGTCTGGCTTGCCCGCTCTGCCACGTTGCTCGAAGGAGCGGCAATCGGGCGGCGCTTCCGATTCATCATTCGCGTCGTCCGGATAGCGGTATTCGATTCCGGTCCAACGGCGCAGCTCGTCGAAGCCCAGCAACGAACTATCGACGGCCAGACGACCACCGTTCTCGACCCAGCGTTCAATCGCCTTGCGCCGCGGTTCACTGATCGCCCAGTGCCAGGCTGTCAGCACGAGCGCGTGATCGGCAGCGGTAAGTTGGCCTAACGACCGTCGCCATTCAGTCCTGGCGCCAAGCTCGCCTACCAGCTTCTGCGCTGCATAGAACGGATTGATAGCCGCGTCACCGCCGAGCGGCGTCGGCAGCTTGCGCTCCTTCCAGGAGGAAATCGACGCAAGATAGCTGCCGAGCAGCACGACACCGAGCAACACGATCAGTCCGATCATGCGGCCGCGCTTCATGCCAGTCCCGCCGCCAGCGAAGCATGGGGCTGCGCGGTCGCATTCGCCTGATCCAGTGTCGTCGAAAATTCGCGGCATAGCGCGCGAACGTGGTCACCGTCCGGCACCTGTGCACCGTAGACGAAACGTTGCCAGACCCGCACCAATCGCACAACGAACGCGGTACGTTCAGGTGATAGCTGCGCCGCCGCGAGCCTGAGACAATCGCCCTCGGTGCTCGAGTCGCGTATCGGCATTTCGTGCGCGTGCACCAGGCGCGACAGCAAACCGCGGTAGAGCAACGACAAGCAAGCGCGTTGCTCGCCCGCCTCCCACAGCGACAACGCCGCAGCGCCGATATCGTTGGGCAGGCTCTCGGGACGGATGTCGAGACTCTGGACATGCGTCGGTGCCCAGGACTTCACGTCGCGTTGCCAGCGGCTCGTCGCCCGCAACAGCCGCACGACAAATCCGACGAGCGCCAGTAGTAGCAGGCCGATCACGATCCAGAACAACCAGCGCACGGTGCCAGCGAGCCACGCGAACAGCTCGCCGATCCACTTGAGGACGCCGCTCTTCTTTTCGGGTTTGTCGGCGTCTTTGCCGAAGCTCAGCGTCCGTACGGTTCGCTCTTCGGCCAGATTGGGATCATGGCTGACTATTTCCAATGCACTGTCGATCTCCGCATCCGAGATCGCCGCTTGCGGTTCGGCATGGTTCTGCGCCCTGCTATCGCGTACGTCAGTGACCAGTACTACCAACAAAGCAAGCAGCAGGCTCTTAATGAGCGAACGCACGACGGAACTCCTGCTCGATATCCCACGCCTCAAGTTCGACTCGCCGGTTCAGGTAGAGGCCGAAGCCCGCCCCGACGTAAAACGGCTCGAGAGCAAGCACCACCAACGCGTAGCACACGGCGTAGGCAAGCGCAAAGAACTGCGCGCGCTCGCCAACGAAATAGCTGGCGAGGCTTGGCGAATCGCCGGGCGGCGCGAACCAGATCAGCAGCGAAAGCAAACCGATAGTCAACAAGGTCTCAATCGTCGAGAAGCCGCCGGTCAGTAGGGCCGCAATCCCGCCGCCGCGCTGGCGCAAGATCCGCAACCGCGCCCGGCGCGCGGCGCCACGCAAACCTTCCAGTTGGTAGACCGGCTGAGTGAAAGAGCGGCGGATGGATAGCCGCCGAAGCGTCAGTGAATGTAACAACTGGCGCCACAGGACCACGTCGCTTGAGCGCCACACGCTTGCAACCGTGGTCGACTGGCCGAAACCGGCGCGCGACAGCACGAACAGGATCACCCTGTCCAGCCAGGGCTTGAGCCACCAGATCAGAACCGCAGGCAACCAGTTCGCAATTTCAAATGTTGCCAGGCACAGCGCAAACGGTGGCAATGCGACCGCCCAGTAGCATCGGTAAACGGAACGAATCTCCCGTTGGCATAGCCTGATACCGAGGTCCGTCGCCTCCCAGGGCGTGCGCGTTCGCAGGCGGATGGCGAATGCATCAACTTGCACGGTCCCGACCCTGCAGAGTGAGCCAGGCCAGCACCGCGGTCCAACAAAGAGCCGCTGCCGCATACTTGATGCTGGCAGGCAGTGCCGACGCAGATGACCAAAAGGCTTCGATCGCCGCCGCTATCAATAACAGCGCCAGCACACCGTACACGACCGGCAGCACGTCGCGCGTGGCGTCCACCAGCGACTGCCGGCGCGAGCGTCGTCGGGGCATCAACCAAGCGTGGCCAATCCTGAGCCCGGCGGCGCCGGACAATACAATCGCCGTCAACTCGAACGCCGAATGGGTGGCAATGAACGGATAGAAAGCACCGCCCATACCACGATTGGTCAGGTATCCGCCGATCGCACCGCCATAGCCACCATTGAAAGCGAGATACAAGAGACTACCGACCCCAGCGGCCAAACCACTCGCGAAGCATTGCAATGCGACCGTCATGTTGTTGCGGATGTAAAACCCGAACATCGCCACGTCGGTTTCCGCGCCGCGCAGGCGACCCAACGCTTCGGCGGTGGGCGAGTACATTGTTTCGAACTGTGCGGCGGTATCGGCACTGACAACCGCCAGTATCAGCTCCGGCTGACGATAGACCAACCAACCGAGAATGAGGGTCGGCAGGATAAAGACCAAGGCTGCGACCCAGACATAGTTGGCGTGCTCGCGTACCGCCTGTGGAAATCGCGTCAGCAGCAGATGCGCAAGTGCGCTTAACCCAAAATCACGCTGACGATAGATGAGCTGGTGCGCGTCGTGCGTAAGACTCTCCAACCGATCAACCAGGTGAGCTGGAAACGATCGTGAGCGCGCCAGCGCGAGCTGCTCACAGGCGCGCCGGTACAACTGCGTGAGTCGCTGGGCTGAAAATTCGGCCTGCCCAGCGTTCGCAACTTTCTTCTCGCCGCGCGCCCGCTGCAGCATGTCGGCCAGCTCACGCCACTCGCTGCAATAGCGCTCCTCGAATGCAAGCGGTGTCATGGCAATGCGCTCATCGTCGACCCACCAGCCACTGCGCAACGGCCGCCAATTGCGCCGCACTCGTCAGCGGCGTATCGCTCGAACTTCGCTCTGTGGCTTGCAGAGCAAGACTCGCCAGTTCATTCGCGCGCTCAGCGGTCAAGCGCGGCAAGCGCGCTGCAAATGCAATGATCGCCGCCTGCGTACGCGGTGGCAACACAATGGCTGGCGGCCTGGGCTCCACCCCCGCAAGTTCGACCGGCGGCGGCGCAACCGGTCGATATACGACACACGTCGCAGCGGCCAGATCACCGAGACGTTTGAAATCACGCCGCAATAGCATGCTAACGATGCCAGCTGCGTAGCCGAATGGCAGAAAGTCGGCCGCCCGTAGCAAGTTGCGCGTCATCGAAGCACCCGGCGTCACGGGCAGGCCGCTATCCATCAAAACCGTGAGACCAAATAGCTTCTTGCCTGGCGTCGCGCCATCCGGCATCAGCTCGAAGAGCACAGGATAGAACCATTCGAGCGCAAAGAAAGCGATCAACAGCACCGCCATGCCGAGTCCGCCCAGCACCATGAGCACCATGGCCAATGCATAGAGAACCGCCCAGCGAATCATGGCATCCAGCGCGAACGCGTAGAATCGCACCGGCAACCCGGCCGGACGCAGCTCCAGCATCACGCCTTCAGGTGTTTCCACCCGAATGACAGTGTCTAGATCGGGCGACTCAGTGACAGCCGACAGAAATCTCAGGCCTTGACAACAATCGTGTCCGCCACCCGATCATGCAGGCACTTCTGCTCGCTGCCAAAGATCATCAGTGGGTCGACCAGCCCGACGATCAGATTGACGAACGGAATTACACTCGCGATCCAGAACGGCAGATTGCGCATGGCAAAGATGCGGCCCAGAGTGGCGTGGGAGCCGTCCGTCCTAACCACCTTGATATTGAGCAGCTTCTTGCCGATCGTCTGACTATTGCGCTGGACCAGCACGAAATTGATCGCAGCGAAAACAACGAAGCCGATGATCGCGCCCACGCCCGCTGCGCCCTGAAAAATCGCGAACGGGTTGGCACTACCGCTCTGAGCGGACGCCATCGCATTGCCGAGCCCGCCTAGTGCGATCAGTGGTCCATACACGAGAACCAGACCCGCGATGCCATCGATGAGTGCGGCACCCAGGCGCGTGAGTCGACTGGCCTTCTCGAGGAGACCAGGGCTCGTTATGTCGCCGACGGCGGCCGACGGTGGCGCGTACGGGTTACTGGTGCCGGAGATCGGATTCGGATCGTTCATGGAAACTCCCTTGGATCGTTATGTAGGCGTCGCGACCCCTCGGCCGCCCGCTGTGGAGCCACGTTAGCCAGTTTTCGCGGTCCCGTAAACAACTAGCCGTAAACATCCAAACGTCCGTGATAATTGCGGGCGCGATAGTTGGAGCTTGATGATGGCTGGCGCAATTCGCCGACTCACAGTACTGCATTCCGACGGGCGCCGGCGCTGCGCGTGGTGCGGCACGGATCCCTTGTACATGGCCTACCACGACCAGGAATGGGGTGTGCC
>JAGRJB010000141.1 GCA_020442965.1 Pseudomonadales bacterium | reverse complement strand
TGCAACCAGCCATCGTTTCGCGGTACTGCCCCTGGCCGCTGTTGCCCTGGCGCTTACCAGTCGTCATCAGTATCCGACACCTAACAAGCGTCAGGCCGGGAGACGCGCGAGTGGAATTCCTGATATGACCGTACAAATGCTCCCCTGCACTACCAATTTTTTCATTCTCACCTACAATGGCTACAGTAACCGCACGATCGGCTAACTGAGCCCAATTCGCTTTGAGACGGAGACAAACTATGCAACTGCCAACTCTTCATCGTTTCGCGACCCTGCCGCTTGCGGCCATCGCGTTCGTGCTCGCGAGCCCACCCGTGTGGTCGCAGATCGAGGAAATCGTCATCACCGCCCGCAAACAGGAGGAACGGCTTCAGGACGTCCCCATCGCGGTTGCCGCTTTCACCAGCGAGCAGCTCGAGGAACGCGGTGCGCGCGACATGTACGATGTCACACGCTTCACGCCAGGCTTTTCTTTCGAGAAGACGAACCGCTACGGTGTGCAGGGTGGTGTTAGCCGGCCCGTTATTCGCGGCATGTCGAATATTCTGGGCGAAGGTAATGCCCAGGTGTTCGTCGACGGCATTCCCTACTCGGATTCGATACTGTCGTTCCCATTCGATATCGCCGAGCGCGTCGAGGTGATCAAGGGGCCGCAGGCGGCATTGTTCGGTCGCGCGACATTCTCGGGCGCGATCAACCTGATCACCAAGAAGGGCGGCAACAAACCTGAGCACACCGTCAGCGCACGACTGGCCGAATACGGCGACACGGAACTGAACCTGCTGTCGCGCGGCCCGCTTATTGACGACAAGCTGTTCTACATGGTGCACGGTCGCTACTACACGATGGACGGCATGTACCGTAACAGTCTCGATGGCGGCCGGATCGGCGGCGAGGAGTCGAACAACTTCAACGCCTCGCTCGAGTGGCGGCCACGTGACGGCATTTCAGCCATTCTGTCGGGTGGCTACACGCGCGATCGTGATGACCTCGCGGCCGTTACACTGCAGGAGCGGTTCGCCAATAACTGCCACCTGGATGCTCCGCGCCAGTACTACTGCGGCGCGGTACAGGTCGCACCCGCTGGCAAGCTCGACCGCGCGGGCCTGCAGGGCACCGAAGGCCTGCACCGCGATTCCACGCGACTGTCGCTGCAGCTCACATTCGACCTTCCAGCAGGTCTGACCCTGGTGTCGAACTCGGGTTTGTTCAGCACCCAAATGGAATATGGCTACGACTCGACCTACCAAGGTGCCACGGCGCTGGGCCAAACGACCGTGCCGGGTGCACCGGGCTACGTCCGTCCGTTGAGCGATCCGGTGCGCAACGGTGGCGTGATGCGCAACGAAGTGACCGATCGTGACGAATGGTCGACCGAACTGCGTTTGCAATCCGACCCGACCCAGCGCTTGAGCTACATGATCGGCGCCTACTACTACAAGAGCCAGCGTTCGCTCGAGGAGCGGCACTTCCTGGCAACCGCCCCGACAGTGTTCTCAGGTGAGACGCAAGTCGAGAACCTGGCGGCGTTTGCATCGGTCGATTTCGACTTCACCGATCGCTGGAGCGCCACTGCGGAACTGCGCTACGCCGAGGACACGATCGGCAACGACAATGCGGTGGCCAGACCGACCAGTCCGCTGGTGGAAAACACCTTCGATTCCGTGTCGCCGCGCGTGACGACCACCTTCAAGTTCACACCAGAGAACATGGTCTATGCGAATATCGCTCAGGGCAACAAGCCGGGCGTAATCAACCCGGATCCGCGCTTTCCCGAGAGCATTCGCTTTGCGGACGAAGAAGAGAGCTGGAACTACGAGATCGGCACCAAGAACCGCTTTCTAAACGGCGGGCTGATGGTGAATCTGTCGTTGTACTACATCGATTGGACCAACCAACAGATCACTGCGAGCTACACATTCCCACCCCCGACCGGCGGCACGCAATCCTATATCCGCAATGCTGGCGCAACCGAGATCAAGGGTGCGGAACTCGAGGTCGAGGCAGCGCTGACGGACAATTTCACCACCGGCTTCACCTACTCATTGACCGATGCGAAGTTCACGTCGCTGACCGACAATGAGGCACTGGAGTTGTTCGGCAATGCATCGCTGAAGGGCAACAAGCTGTTCGGCGTACCGGAGCAGCAGGCCAGCGCCTATGGCAAGTTCACCTTCGCCGCGGGCGCCGACCGGACCGGTTTCGTTCGCGGTGACCTGTCCTTCACCGACCGCAAATTCGATCAGATCTTCGATCTCGCGCACACGGGCGAGCAGATCCTGAGCAACCTGAGCGCCGGCGTGGAAAACGATCATTTGGCATTGACGTTCTTCGTCAATAACCTGTTCGACGATCGCACCCCGTCGTCCGTGACACGTTACGTCGATCAGCTCAACCGGAACATACCGCAATACACCAACGCCAACCCGGCGCAGAACAACGTGCCGGGCTCAACGACGCTCGAGCGTGCTTTCTACTACCCGCTGCCTAACAAGCGTCAGTTCGGCATGACGGTCAAGTGGAAGTTCTGATAGCACCCCCCTCGTGTCAAACGGCACGAGGGGGATTCTCGCGCAGGAAGTGCCAGACGCCATGGGGCCCGCGCACGACAGCGCTGCGAAACCGCTGCCCGCTCACTCGCAGCGACGACGCGGGAACGACCGCGTCCACAGCGTGCTGCTTGCACCGCGCCAGCACGGCGTCCAGATCCCGCACAGTAAGCCGCGCGCCGACGATGCCCCGATGTGGCGGCCGCGCCCGCTCGCGCAAGGACTCGAAACTGCCCGATGGCAGGCCGTAGTGGATAATGCCCAGCATCACGTCTTCAACAACCCGACCATAGTTGTTAGCGCGAATCATCGTCGTTTTCCCCGCACCGATCATATCGGAAAAGCTCTTGCTTTCGAATTCGTAGCTCAACCCCTTGGTGACACCTAACACCACTTCGTAAAAGTGGTGTACCGGCTCGAAGTCACTGACCGGGCCAGAACTGCTCTGCACTTCACTGAACAACCGGTCGGTGACGCTGACAAAGTTCGCCGCAGGAGCGGTTTCGGAGAATATCGCCGCAACCATGACGCCATCGGGACCCTTGACGTGCGTTTCGATGAAACGGCTACCGTCCGGCAACACCATTTGCGCGCCCTCGGTGACCAGTTCAAAGCCATGCTGCCGAAACGCCGCATTGGCAGCTGCTCGATCGCTCGTAAAGAAGTCGATCATCTTCAGCGCATCACTGGCGATGCCGACCCCACCGACGCGGATAACGGTGTCCGATCCGGGCGAGAACTCCACCAACTGCACCCCAATTCTGGTGCCAGGCGTTTCGAGCAACAGCACGCGCGCGGTTTGCTCTGCCACGCCGAACCAGCTCGCAGTTGTTGCGGCGTCGAGCGACTCGTCATACATGCGCCGCATTCCGAGCACCTGCTCGAACAAAGCCAACTGCCGCGGCAACTCGCGCGTGACGATAACTGGTCCATCAATTGATAGTACGTCCGACAACCGACGGTGCCTCCAGCAAGTTATGTCAATGGCGGCGTGGCCCAAAGCGTTCCGGTCGAGTTTCGCACAACGAGACTCGGCTGCATGCGTGTGACCACCGGATTTCGGTCGATTCCATCGATCAATTCCAGCAACAAGCCAGCAGCTTGACAGCCCATTTCATACTTCGGAATTCGATTGGTGGTCAGTGCCGGAACCATTCATGTGATCTTGCCGAACTGTCGTGTGGTCTGTCTATTGGCAATGCGCGCAAGCCATGCTCCGGTTCGATGCTACACCATTCCGTGTAGCGACGAATGGCGACTTGGTGCTCACCGTTGATCTGGCAGCAAACGCCGTGATCGTCGCGCTTGCTGCAGCGATTCAATGCACTCCGCAGTGCACCCTGGACTGTTCACCCGAAGCGAATCATCCGCTCCCCTAACAACCGTCCGAATGTCAGCGCCGGCGTCACCATCATACCGCCACAGAATGCCTGTCCTTGGGTCGCCCCGGCACCGAGGATTTCACCGGCTGCATACAGATTCGCAATGGCGGAGCCGTCACGTCGTATCACCTGGAGCGCATCATTCACCGCGATGCCGGCGGTGCTCGTGATCGACGTGCCTTGGTGCTGAATGGCGTAGTACGGCGGCGTCTGCAGTTTGGTCGGCAGATGCTTGCGCCCGTAGAAATCATTGCCGGTTTGTACACCGTAGTTGTAGCCCTCCACGGTATCGGCCAGAGCCTTTTCTGGCACGCCGATCGCCTGCGCCAGATCCTGAACCGTCGCGCCGCGGAAGAAGTTTGCGTCTGGCGCCTTGAACGCTGCCAGCATGTCGTCGCGCGTCCAGCCCTCGAGTATCGGCGGCGCCTTCTCGAGCACGGACTGATCGAACACCACCCAGTGCCTGAGATGTGGCTGAAAGCGAAATGACTGTTCGCGCGCGTCGACGCTCGGCACATCTTCGCGTACGAACCGTCGTCCGCCGGTGTTCACGTAGACCTCCCACGGCTGGCGCTGCTGTGGATGGAAGATCGTGGTAGCCAGCTTGGTCGATGGTATGGTCGAGGTAGCTAACAAAATGCCAAAGTTCGTAAGATACTTCTCGGCATAGCGCATGTAACCACCGACCGACTCGGCGAGCACCTGCCCTTGCCCTTGCGCGAAGGGATAGGAGGCGTCGAGATACTTCGGGTAACCACTCAACTTTTCGAACATCGCGGCATTGGAGGCATAGCCGCCCGAGGCCAACAACACATTGCGCGGCTGATACTCGATGCGCTTGCCGCCGGAGTCCTCCACCGCCACCGCGGACACCGTGCCAGAGGCACCTGTGCGCAGTTCCACCGCGCGATGTTCGAGCAGCAGGTCCACCTTGCCGGCGTTGACAGCCTGCGTGAACTGCGGCCGCATCGCATCGAGAATGGCGACGCCTCGCAACTCGCTCCAGTAGTACCGAGGTTTGCTGTACGGCTCGTGCGCAACGCCTTCGACCGGATAGCCCGGTAGCAGTGGATAGCCGTTGTCCATCAACCAATCGACCGTGGTCGCCGCATTGTCGACCGCCAGACGTGCGAGTGAATGATCAATCGTGCCGCGACTGATGCGCATCAGATCCTGGAAGAAAAGATCCGGCGTGTCATCGATGCCCTTCTGCCGCTGCACCCGCGTGCCCGCGGCGCTCATCTGCCCGCTCGTCAGAAGCAGTGTGCCGCCGATCGTCGCCGCCGCATCGATCACCAGCACGCTCGCGCCGCGAGCGGCGGCATAGATCGCCGCTGGAATACCGGCGGTGCCGGCACCTATGACGAGCAGATCGTAGCGTCGCTTGCGCGTCGCTGCGACAGTCTGACCCAGCGCGGTCGCAGCCGTCGCTGCGCCCAACGCCTGGATGAATCGTCGCTTCGAAATGCCCATCGGAATCTCCTTTAGAAATCAGCGCTGAGGCGGATACCAAACTCACGACGTTGGTAGGGCTCGCCGAATGCCTTGCGGTTGCCGCCGGGTCCGGTCGTGGTCTGCGCTTCCGTACCCAACGCTTTCTCCTCGGTCAGATTCTTACCATAAATCTCGACACGATAGCGATCAGAAAACTCCAGACCCGCACGAAGATTAACGAGCGTCTGCGACGGCGCCCGGTTGAACTCGGAATAGTCCGCCCAACTCTTCGAGCTGTACAAGATATCCGAGCGCACGAACCAGTCACGCCCTGAGTACTCGCCGTGGACCGTGGTGCTGAGTGTGCCGCGCCACGCCGGAACGTTGCGCGGCTCATTGCCATCGTTCACCACTGAATTCACCCCCGATCCGAGCACTTCAGATTCAGTAGTGCCGCGCGACGAGAACGACGTCATTTCAGCACTCGTATGCGACAGGGCTCCGGCAATGTCCAGCCACCCGGTCGGAGCCACCCCAAGCTCGAACTCGAAGCCCGTGTACTCGGAATCGCCCGGGCCCCGAAACGAGGTAGTGCCGGGGTTGAGAATAACGATCTGTGCGAACGGCTGATTCTTCCACTTGATGAAGTACGCTGCGGCGGTCAGCGTCCAGTTAGTGCCACGTTGCTTCCAGCCCAGCTCGTATTGGGTGTTTTCCTGCGGCGGAGTGAAATTGCCGATAGTCGCGCAATCAGCCGGATTGATGAGATCGGGACGCCGCTCCGCGACGGAGACACACTGCGTTGGCACACCCAGCAGCGAGCTGTACGAGTAACTGGCGTACGCTGTGGCACCGACGAACGGTTGGTAGCTCAGGATCACGCGGGGAATGAAGTCGGTGAAATCGTTCTTCTGATTGCACGTCAGTGCGCCGCCATCCTGGACGCACGCCAGAGTGGGGTTGCCTTCGAGAATTACGAGCGATTCTTCATCGGAATAGCGTGTTTCCACCGACAGCGTCAGCGCATCCGTGATGTCGTAGTCGATCGATCCGAACACCGCGCGGGTAGAGTTGTCTTGAAAATCGACCGAACCGTTGGTGTTACCCTGACGGAAGCGTTGGTCGTAACTGCTGAGGCCCAGCATGTACCGCAAGCGTCGATCCTGCGATGACGCGATGCGCGTCTCGTAGTAGTTCTCGCGGATCGCGATGTCGGAGCCGGTGATGCTCACCGTACCGGGGACATTCATGACACCAAACCAGATGTCACGGCGATTGATGGTGCCAGTGTTCGCGTAGGAAGCCTGAAAGCTCAGTGTATGGTCCGCCAGTTTGTAATCGCCGCCAAATTGCGCGCGGTAAGTACGATTGCGACCGCCGAGTTCTCCCGGTGGGCTTCTGAAGATTCCGTCGGACGCCACGAGGGGATTCAGGTTGTTCAACGCATCGATACCAGCCTGGCCGGATGAGGACTGCGCCAATGTTGGATGCAGAGTGAGCGGTGCAACCAGGTGCTCGCCATCCGGAAACTTGCCACAAAATGTAGCGAACGGCAGCGCCCTCAAGTCGCGCGAAAACGGCGTCCTAACACCCGTTACGATGTTCACATACTCGCCTGTATAGGTGCGGTCGCATTGCCCTGCCGGCGTGCCCCACAGTCCGCTGTCAATACCGATCGACGTGCCAGAATCATCCGCCGTGACATAGTAGCCCGTCAGCTTCAAACGGAGCTGGTCGTTAGGATCGATCGTTAGTGTGCCACTAAAGGTCGTATCCGAGAAAACGGCATAGGGCTCGCCGTCTTGCGTATCGAAATCACCGCCGTCTTTTTGATGCCCTGCATAGAGGCGCAGCCCCAGCATATCGTTGAGCGGACCCCCGACGCCAAATTCAATCTTGTATTCATCCTCTTGCGAGCCGGAATACTCCAGCGCAATGTTCCGCTCCCACTCAGCGCCCGGGAGCCTGGGAATGATGTTGACGGCACCAGAGAACGTGTTGCGTCCGAACTGGGCCGTCTGCGGACCCTTGATCACCTCGACGCGTTCGACGTCAACCAGCGGCAGGAAGCCGCCACCACCACCCACATAGGAACCGTCCCAGAACAGCGCACCTGTCTGAGTCGACGGCGTGATGGTCTGCTGAATCATGCCGCGAAAGCTGATGGACGGATTCTGACGCCCGCCGGATGCCGTCGAGCCCTGAAAATCCAGACCCGGCACAAAGAACGACAACTCTTCCGGACTATCGATTCCGGCGCGTTGCAACTGCGCCTGTGACTTCGCCGACACCGACACCGGGATCTTCAGAAGACTCTCATCACGCTTGCGCGCGGTGACTACGATCTCCTGCAGTTCGATGTCCTGCGCCTGCGCGTGATGCGCAAGCGGCAACGCCACCGACACAAGCAATGCAACCCATTTGCCATTACGTGAACTCACTTCGTGCCTCTTGATTGCGGCGATGGACTCACCGTCTCAGGCAGCTTACGGGCGCAAATGCACTAATCAAATTAGAACCAGCACTTCCAATATTAGTGCCGCTAATGCTCCTCAGCGCTCGCCGTTGGGGCGAGTCAAAATGAATGCCGCAGCCAATGTCGTGCAGATAATCTGAACCGTCAGAATCGTCTGCGACACACTTGCCCAAGCGCTGCCGAGAAGTGCCAGCAGCATCAACGTGCAGGCGAGTAGTTTGTAACGCGGCGCGATGGCGCCCTGAGATTCCCACGCGGCAATGATCGGACCAAAAGTCCGATGCTCGGTGAGCCAGGCCCGAGCGCGTGGCGAGCCTTTCGCGAATGCAAACGCCGCGCCCAACACGAACGGCGTCGTCGGCAACACCGGCAGCAAAGCTCCAAGCAGCGCGAGACACAACGCCAGCGCACCGGCCATGGTCCAGATGATACTAACCAGTCGGCGTCGCATCAGCGACCTGCTTGCCCGCGTGCACGAACGCCACCTGCAATAGCACATCACCGTCGCGCGTCGCGGCCCAGTGCTCAACCCCCTTGGCCGGCACGACTAACAGCGTCCCGGCGGTATAGACACGCTCGACTTGCGGATCGACTCTACCGCCTTCGCTCCAGGAGAGCTCACCGGCGAGTGTGCCCGGCACGTACGGACCGCTCTCCTCAGCGTTTGGCGGCATCGAAACGGATGGTTGTGACTGCCGTAGCAAACAAGCGTCTTCTCATGGTTGGTAGTTCTGTAGTTGTTCCAATCGTAACTCAGACTCTGAGTGCGACGCCGGCCTACACAGGCCGCCGACCGCCCGGCAGATGGACTGCCTGATCGGGGCACGCCGGATCTGGGAATCGTGCCCCGAGGCGGCGGCGGGCAGCTCATGGTCGGCTGCTCCAGTTTACACCTGTCGTTAGCGATGCGGCGCGTGCGGGAACCAGCCGATGGTGAACAACAACACGAAGAACCCGACGAAATACGCCAAGATGACGTGCCAGCCATGGCGCAGCCAGGCCGCTACGGACTTTGCCTCGGGAAATAGATTCGATACCGCGACCCCCGCAGATGACCCAAACCAGATCATCGAACCACCAAAGCCGACTGCGTAGGCGAGCACGCCCCAGTCGTAGCCACCCTGATCGAGCGCCAACTTGGTGAGTGGTATGTTGTCGAATACGGCCGAGACAACGCCCAGTTGTAAGGTGGTGGGCCACGACGCGACCGGCAGATGATCGACCGGCATCATTGAAGCGATCATCACCAGGCATAATAAAAACACGCTGCCTTTCACGGCACCTGGCACGACCTTCCAGTCTGGCGCGCGCAACGGAGTCATCACTAACAGCGCTACCCAAACCGCGGCACCGAGAAACGGGAAGCTATCAGCGATCTGCGGTGCGAAAACGTTGACACTAACATTGGTCGCCACTGCGGCGATCAAAATGACCATCACGATCACCACGCGCGGCATGTCCAGATGCACGCGCGCGCTCGGATTCTTGACGATCGGCGAGAAGCGTTGCTGCTGGATCGAGGCGGGAACGGCAAACACCAGGAACGCAGCGGCCGCCGCCACATAGGCGTGCAACACGTCGATCGGCGAGACGCCGTCGATCCACATCATCGTGGTCGTCGTATCACCAACCACGCTGCCCGAGCCACCGGCATTCGAGGCGGCAACAATTGCGGCCAGATAACCCACGTGCAGACGCTCACGAAAAACGGTGGCTG
>JAGRJB010000140.1 GCA_020442965.1 Pseudomonadales bacterium | reverse complement strand
CTACGGCAAGCAGTGGCGCTCGTGGCCCAAGCCTGATGGTGAGCCCGTCGATCAGATCGCGCAGGTCGTCGAACAGTTGCGCAGCAACCCCGATTCGCGTCGCATCATGGTGAGTGCCTGGAATGTCGGCGAGTTGGATCAGATGGCGTTGTTGCCTTGTCACGCATTGTTCCAGTTTTACGTCGCTAACAGGCGGCTTTCGTGCCAGCTCTATCAGCGTAGCGCCGATGTCTTTTTGGGTGTGCCGTTCAACATCGCATCGTACGCATTGCTGACGCACATGTTGGCACAGCAGTGTGATCTTGAGCTGGGCGACTTCGTCTGGACGGGGGGCGATTGCCACTTGTATCTCAATCACCTCGAGCAGGTGGAGCAACAATTATCGCGCTTGCCGTTTCAGTCGCCGCAACTAGCGCTGCTGCGCCGACCCGCGTCGCTATTCGACTATGAGTTTGCGGATTTTGAGTTCCGCAACTATCAGTTTCATCCATCCATCAAGGCCCCGGTGGCCGTGTGAGCCATGCCAAACGTCAGTAAACGCAAGTCAGCGAAATCGTCACGCAAGAAAGTCCCCGCGAACCAGAACGACGAAGTCCTGCGCGGCGGCGCGAAGATCGTCAGTTCACCTCTCATCAAGGTACGCCGCTCGAAGGTGCATGGCAGCGGCGTATTCGCCGTGGCCCCGATCCGGAAAGGCACGCGGATCATCGAGTATCTCGGGGACCGCGTGTCCCACAAGGTGGCCGACCAGCGCTACGCGGATCATGACGAGAACGACAACCACACATTTCTGTTCATTGTCGACAAGCGTACCGTGATCGACGCCGGTGTCGGCGGCAATGCCGCGCGCTTCATCAATCATCAGTGCGACCCGAACTGCGAGTCGGTTATTCAGAACCGGCGCGTGTATATAGAGGCGATCCGTGCGCTGAAGCCGGGCGACGAGCTCGGTTACGACTACCAGATCGGGCGCGAGAAGGACGATCCGGACAACGTCGATGAGATCTACGCGTGTCGCTGCGGCGCAAAATCCTGTCGCGGCACGATGTTGTGGCCGGAAAAGCGCGTTGTGCGCCGCAAGCCTGCGGCCAAGAAGTCCCCGGCGCGGCGCGCGACTGTTCCACGGCGCAAGCGCTAGTCAATCCGAACTCGTAGACGGATCGTGAATGACGGTTGGCCCGCGGTCGTCGTGCCGGCCATGGTGCCTGCTGGCGCGATCCGGATCCCGCGCACCGCGGCATCGAAACCATCTGTATCGGGTGTCGGTGTGTAGTTGTACGGTGCGCTGCCGGCGGGTTGGTTCGAGTAACTGACCTGCGTGGCATAGTTGTAGGTGAGGCCGCTCGCCGGCGTGCCGTCCATGAATTCGACCGGCAGTCCGCTGGCCGTCGACACATACAGCGCTGTGTTGGCTGGGATGCTATCGGTGATGACCAGCGAACTCGAATCGACAGCGCCGGGCCCCGTATTCGTCACACTGATGTCGTAGCTTACAACCCCGCGCGGGATGCGCTTGGGATTGGTAGTGCTATTCAGCGGATCGGCTAGCGCGACGGAGGTCTTCTGGACACGCAGCGCCGGCGTTGGCAGTTGCACGACGAATGTTCCGACGCCCAAGTCAGTAACGATGCCTTCTGTTCCCTCGGTACCAACGATACGCACCGTCCAGATACCTGCTGCGGCCGCGTTCGGGATCAAGAACGGAATCTCGTAGGTCGCCGTTGCGGCACCAGAATCCGCGACCTTGGTCATCGGCACGTTGCTCGCCACGGTTGTATTGTTGGGATCCACCACGCTGGCGACAGCGTTTGCAATATCGAAGCTGCCGAAGGGATCGCTGATCACAGCGCGCAGGTAGGCTGTGGCGCCGGGCGTAATATACGCGGGCACTGTGCCGCCCGAGTAGGCCGCGTCGTAGGCGTCGACGCTATCGACATTGATCACGGTGTTGCTATCGAGTTCGATGCGCGAGTAGTCACTCGCGCCCGTGCCGTTCGGATAGACGCGCGTCGACGTACTGCTGGAAGCAGGCGACAGTTGTTGTATGGTCAAAGTGAATAGGGAACCGGCCGGAAAGTTGAGCGCCGCTGCGTTCGGGATGACGAACAGGAACTCCGCTGGCGAGCTGCTCGGAATCGTGTAACTGCGTGTGTCACTGCCGATGTTGCCCGTCACGGAGTTGGCGAGTGCGACGCTGATCTGGCGACTCGAGCCGCCGCCGCCACGGCGACGTAACCAGAGGCGCACGGAAATGTTGTTAGCCGGTATGCTGATCGGCGACTGCAACGGCGGCGTCAACGTCCACGTGGCCGAGTCGCCGCCCGCGATCGATTCGTCAGACTCCGCCGCCGCCGGTGGATTGCGTGATAGCGCCAGCGACGGCAAGCGTCGCAAGTACAGTGGTTTGCGGCCGGCACCCGGCACCTGCGATGGCGAGACGATTACTGTCGGGGCGACCGGGTTCGCGCCCGGGCCATTGGGTTGGGTAACAGTTGCGCCATTGTCGATCGGCGTACCGGGAGTGGTCGTTGACGGAACGATCACGTCAAACACGACGCTCGCTGTACCATTCGCCGCAACGGCAATGCCCGAGATGTTGAGAAATCCCGTGCCGAACGTGCCGGTTCCCGCGCCGGTCGATAGGTTTGTTGCACCGGCCGGCAGCGTGGTCACGCTGAAGTTCGCCGTGTTAGCGGGAATGTCGTCCGTTACGGTGACATTGTTCGCTGCGACACCGCCGCTCTCGATCAGGTTGATCGTGTAGCGCAACACATCACCCGGATCCACCTCGCCACCGTTCAGGTCCTGGACCGTCTTGGTGGAGGTGGAAAGATCCGGCCCGCGCACGTTGGTCGGGTCACTGGTCGAATCGTTGGCCGCGTTGTTGTCGAGACTGCTGGAACTGACGGTGACTTGATTGGTGACACTCGGATACGCCGCCACAGCCACTTGAACAGTCAAGGTGATCGGCGGTAGCGAGTTGCCGGCCAGCAATGGCGGTGGCTGCGTGCAGCTGACCGTCTGGCCGCTGGCGCTGCAGCTCCAGCCCGTGCCGCTCGCGGATACGAATGTCAGCCCGCTCGGCAGTACATCCGTGACGGTGATCAGGTTGTCTTCTTTCTCTGCACCCGCTGCATTGCTGACGGTGATTGTGTAGGTACCCAGCGTTCCCACCGAGAAGTCCCCGGTGTGGGATTTGGTGACGCCGAGATCGACGACCGGCTCGGTAGTCACGCTCACAACCTGTGCCGTCAGCAAGACCAGATCGCCGCCAGCCGAATAGTTGGTGGTTGCGGTCGTTTGTCCGGGCGACAGCGCACTAGAGATATCGTACGAATCGACGTCGACGCCGTAGCTCGTCACCGACCCTTGTGAGCTGATCGTTCCGTCATACTGCTGGATCGTCGGAACAGATCCGGCCGGGACCAGCCCATCGTCGAGTCCCGTGCCATTGAAGGTCAGACTTTCGCTGAAGCCGTTCAGGGGCGTTGAGTTACCCGGATCACCTTCCCATGTGATGACGGCGATCCGTCCGTCGATGTTCGACGGCGGAATGCGGAAGCCGTCTGGCGTGAGCGTGAGCGAGCTGCCGCGGAAGAACTGCAGGCCGTCGAAGATATTGATCGCGCGTAGCCGTTCCGCTGCACCTTGATAGATGACGATCAGTCCCCAACCGGCCTGCACGGCGCTCGAGCCGCAATGTGGTGCACCGGTGTTGACCGAGAGGCCGCCGAAGGTGTAGCTGCCATTCCCCGTCACGAGCGGCGTGACGTCCGCAACGCCGCCAAAGTACGGAAAGCTAGTGCCGGCATTATTGAACACAGCGGTGAAGGTGCGATCGGCAACGACGGTCGAGCTGTTGAAAGTAACTGTTGAATCGACCGCCGAGCCGGAGCCGCCCCAGTACAGGTAGGCTGCCCGTATCGTCGTACCGGGCGGAACACCGGAGAGATTTTCGCTGCTGGTGGTGCCCACGAGGCACGAGTTGCCGGTGTCGGGTTGCGTGCGCAGTGAGCCACCGGTCGTGACGAAATTGATATTGCCGGTGATGCGCACGGCGCGCGCGATCGGTGTTGACTGGGCCACGGCGGCGCCGGCCCAGGCTACGAGCAGCACACAGACAACGAGGAACGCCCGCAGCCGTCGCCAGCTCCGGAACGTGCGACCGACCGGTACAATCATGTCCGCTAGACTAAAAAGGTACGCCGCTCGCCGTGCGTGCAGCGGTCACAGGCAGCGCCAATATGTCAACTGATCTGAGAACTCCATCACAGTCGCGCGGCAAGTCTAGGCCGCAAATTATTGTAGTCGTCGCAGCCGCCGAGAACGACGTGATCGGGCGCGACAACGCGCTTCCTTGGCATTTGCCTGATGATCTCAAACACTTCAAAGCAGTGACGCTCGGCAAGCCCGTCATCATGGGGCGCAAGACCTATCAGTCGATTGGTAGGCCACTGCCCGGCCGGCACAATATCGTGCTGTCGCGAGCCGGTGGATTCGCCCCCGAGGGCGTGACGATCGTTAGTAATTTTGACGCTGCCTTGCAAATCGCCGAGCCCGCTACCGAGGTCGTGGTCATCGGGGGAGCGGCGCTCTACAGCCAGGCGCTGCGGCACGCCGATCTGATCTACCTGACGCGCGTGCATGCGGACGTTGCGGGAGACGCGCGAATGTTGCCGCTCGATCCGCGCGAATGGCAGGAAGTTGCAAGTGAGTTTCATGCTGCGGACGAACGGCACGCCTACCCATTCAGTTTCGTGACGCTTCGCCGTCGTTCAGTTCGCGGCTGACAGCCCAGGCAGCGCTGACGTCCCGAGAGCCGGCAGCTGCGCTTCGACGAGCGCTCGCGCTGTCGAGCCGTGAACGTCGTGGCCGCCCGCATCGAGAGTTTGCAGGATCTCGCGCTGAATGTTGCCGCGTGCCAGCGCGGCGGCGTAGCTGATTTCGGGGTGGAACATCACCATCGAAT
>JAGRJB010000139.1 GCA_020442965.1 Pseudomonadales bacterium | reverse complement strand
AAGACGTCAATCGCCACGCTGGCGCTCGAAGAGCGCACCCGTGCGGATCACGACCCTGACTATCGCTGGCTGGTAGCGGATCTCGCGGCACTCGATTCGATGCGTAAACAGAGCAGCATCTCCCTCAATCTGGCAGATCGCAAAGCGGAGCGGGAGCGACTCGATCACGAGCGATTGGCACGCGAGAATGAGCGCCGCACCGCGATGAAGCTCCCGCTGCTCAAAACGGTGGACGAGTTCGAAGGTGAGACCGCGCCGGACGCAGTCCTTGAACAGGCGACCGAAATCATGGGAGACGTGGTCGCCGGCGTTCCCCCGGCCCCCCCGCCGACGCAGACGGTGAAGCGGGCGGACCCCGACAAACCCGAGGCTCAAGACGACTAGCATTGCCGGATTAGTGGTCAACTACAACGCGGTAATTCTCGCAGCTCTCTACCCATGGTTCGCGCCCCAATAAGCCTGGGGGTGTTTGGGGGCCGCATTCCAGGTCCACTTGGATGGTATTCGGCTTCGATCTCGTGCCGAAACTCATGTCGTTAGGTGGGTCGCGATCGCCTGTGGCGTTACTTCAGCAAAATGCTGAACAGGTCCCAGGTATCCTCCGCTACCACGTTGGGCAGCCGATTGGCGTTGGCGCCGACGGCCTTGAGCTCCATGACGTCGCCTGCGGCGACGTGCACGGTTTCCGCAACCGGCACTACCTCGATTGAACTTCGATATTTGGCGGTCTTCTTCAGCCGTTCGACCCGCGGCCCAACCTGCTTCGTCAGCCCTGTGCGCACCGCTAACACCTTGCGCGCGTGCTCCACGTCCGCCATCAACCTCTGGCAGTCTTCGGGCGAACCATAGTCGTCGATCACCTCGCGCCGTCCGACCGCCTCGCGCGCCATCTGCAAGAGCGGCGTGCGAATCAATCGCAGACACAAGACCTCCGCGTACGCAATCGCCGCCAGGTTGATCGCGCGGCGCGTACCGACGGCCAGGCCGGGAAAGTCGGAATCTCTGCGCGCCTCCAGCGCCGAAATGTCGGCGTGCGCCTGCTCGAGCGCCAACTCAGCGACTGTCACCGCCGCATTTGCGGCCGGCAGCTTGTTGGCAATCTCGGTGCGGCGCTTCCTGTGCCACCAACGATTGAGCACCTGCAACTCTGCTTCGATTTTCTGCGCGGCCTGCCGCGCGTCGACCAAGTCCAACTGTGCAGCGTGCAGACGGACTTCGACCGCCTTGCGCTGCTCGAACTGGCGCTTGTTGCCGCCGAGGTCATGCATCTTGCGCTCGCGCTCGACTTGCCTGTTAGCCAGATCGGCGACAAAGGCGCGAATCAACTCGCGGCGGTCGGCCCACATAGCCCGAAGATGATAGAACGCCAGCGCTGGATACCCTGTGTCCGCTCCGCCGAGGCGCTGCTCCAGTACCTCGAGTATGTCGCGCACGCGTTGGGTCGCTGCTTCCTGTTGCTTGAGCCGATCGCGCTGTCGGTTGAGATCAAGCTGCAAGTCCTCATGCTGCTTGCGCAGCTCCGAGCGGCTGCGGAATAGCTCAACGACGCGGCCATCCTCGGCTGGCTGCGGCGGCGCTTCTTCTCTACGAAATGCGAAGTGGGCGAGTTTCATCCATGACCTTGGCAGTGCGCGCAGGGCCGCGGTCGCCGCCTAAGTCAGGCGGAAGGAGTGACCCCGATCCATGCAGTACTCAAGCCACTTATTTAGCATCATGTTGCGGGCCCAACGCTGATCCAGTTCACGCTCCGCAGCGGCGCGCAGTTGGCGCAGGCGAGGATGCTCGTGCTCCACTGCCCAGCCTTGCGCCTCAGTCAGGTTGGCATCGAGGTACACCCGCAACGTGAGGTCTGGATATGTGTGGCGTGGCGCCTCGCCCAACAGATAAGTGAACTCGCAGGTGACGGTGTAGGCCGCGCGTTCCAGCACGGTGAGACGCAAGTCACAATCGTTCGAGACGCGCGATACGTATTCGCCACGAAGTTCTTTGAGACTACCGGCGAGGCGTACGAGGCGCGCATGGTTGCTCTCATACAAAGACATCAACGCGACGAACGTGCACGGCCGCGAACGCCATGAAACAAGCGCAAGGGTGTCGTTGCCTTCTACGTAACTCACCTGACCGACTATAGCCCACCGCGCGCAACACGCAAGACGCAAATGCCGGGCCAAGTCGAGGAATCGATCACAGCTTGACGCGCCGTTCGACGCCGGTTTTCGCCAATATGCGACTTGCCATTTCTTCGATCGAACACTCAGTCGTATCGAGTATCGGAATCGTATACTTCTCGAATAGCGCCTGTGCGCTGCGCAGCTCGTAGAGCACCTGTTTGAGCGATGAATACGTGCTGTCCGGGCGGCGTTCGTGACGGATCTGCTGCAGTCGGTCCGCCTTGATTGTTAGGCCAAATATCTTGCGCCGATGTGCGTCGAGCGAGGGCGGCAGACGACCGCTCTCCAGGTCTTCTTCGGTCAGCGGATAGTTCGCTGCAAAAATCCCGTAGTGCAGCGCCATATACAGGCAAGTGGGCGTCTTGCCGACGCGCGACACGCCAACCAGTATGATATCAGCGTGATCGTAGTCGCGATTGGAGCCGTCATCATTACTCAGTGCAAAATTGGTCGCGCTGATGCGCGCAGTGTAACTAGCCAGATCAGTCATGCCATGCGCGCGTCCGGTGCGATGAGTGGAACGCACGCCGAATTCCTGCTCGAGCGGGCCGACAAAGGCATCGAAGAAGTCAAGCACCAACGCGTCGGATCGCGCCAGAATCGCGCGCAAATCGTCCTGCACCAGCGTGCTGAATACGACCGGCCTCACACCTTCGTCAACGCCAGCCCGATTGATTCGGGCAACGGCTTCGTTCGCCTTGTCAGCGGCAGAGACAAATGGCAAAGTTTCAGCCCGAATCTGCAGCCCCTCGAACTGCGTGAGCAGCGTGTGGCCCATGGTTTCGGCTGTAACACCGGTTTGATCGGATACGAAGAACACTGTTCGTCTGCCCACTATTGCCGCCTTTGTTGCTCATTGACGTGGTCGTTGCGTTGCCCGTGAGTGTTTCAAAGCGCCCCGCACACGGCAAGTGTACGGAACATGCCAAGGAGTCGTTTTGAACACTTACGTGCTGCCTCTTGAGAGTGCCACGATGCACGACGTCGAGATCGTCGGCGGCAAGAATGCATCGATCGGCGAGATGATCGGGCAATTGACCCGGCTCGGAGTCAAGGTGCCGGGCGGCTTCGCGACCACGGCACACGCCTATCGCGAGTTCCTGCAACAGCAAGGTCTCAGCGAGCGCATTCGCATCGCTCTCGCCGACCTCGACATAGAAGACGTCACCCAGCTGGCAGCGACCGGCGCGCAGATTCGGCAGTGGATACTGCAAACGCCCTTTCCGGCCGCCCTCCAACGTGCCGTCTTGGAATCGTTCGAAAAAATGAGCGCAGGCCGCGATATCGCGGTTGCGGTTCGCTCATCGGCAACCGCCGAGGACCTGCCAGAGGCATCATTCGCCGGGCAACAGGAAACCTTTCTCAATGTCAGCGGCAGAGAGAATGTTCTCAAGGCGATGCACGAAGTATTCGCGTCACTCTTCAACGACCGCGCGATTGCCTACCGTGTGCATCAGCGCTTCGATCACAATCTCGTCGCGTTGTCGGCGGGCGTCCAGCACATGGTGCGCTCGGACATCGGCTCGAGTGGCG
>JAGRJB010000138.1 GCA_020442965.1 Pseudomonadales bacterium | reverse complement strand
CGCGACGCTGCTCAACACCGGCATCGGTTGGCACGAGGCGCGTGTTCCGACGATCGCTGGGATGGTACCGCACGGCGCGTTCGCCTGGGTATCCGAGCGCATCAAGCGCAACACCCATCTGCCGGTGATTGCCACCAATCGTATCAACACGCCGCAGGTCGCTGAATCGGTCCTGGCGACGAATGCTGCGGATCTTGTCTCGATGGCACGTCCGCTCCTGGCCGATCCAGAGTTTCCTAACAAGGCCCGACTGGGTCGTGCCGAGAGCATCAATACCTGCATCGCCTGCAACCAAGCCTGCCTCGATAGGATATTCGTCGGCAAACGCGCGACCTGTCTGGTCAATCCTACGGCGGCTTACGAAACGGAACTGCGCTTGCCACGGGTAACGACGCAGAAGCGCATAGCGGTCGTGGGCGGCGGACCAGCGGGTCTCGCCTGCGCGACGGCACTCGCACAGCGCGGCCATCGAGTCTCGCTCTTTGAAGCCGAACCCGAGCTGGGCGGACAATTTCGTTATGCGCGCGAGGTGCCTGGCAAAGAAGACTTTCACGAAACGCTGCGCTACTTTCGACAGGAGCTCGAAACGCACCAGGTCGAATTGCACCTTGCAACGAGGGCAACCGCGGAACAGTTGGTGGCGGCACAGTTCGACGACCTGGTCATCGCGACCGGTGTGACCGCGCGCATGCCCGCCATTGACGGGATCGAGCACGAAAAGGTGATTAGTTACCCTGATTTGCTGTCCGGACGCCGCGCGGCCGGTGAGCGCGTTGCCATCATCGGGGCAGGCGGCATCGGCTTCGATGTTGCTACGTACCTGACGGTCGAGCGCGCCGGCGATCGTGCGCAAGCGATCGACGCCTTTCTGCAGGAATGGGGCGTTGATCGTGCGCAGCGTCAGCCCGGTGGCCTGGTCAAGTCAGAGGCCGTGTCGCCGCTGCGGCGAGTGTGGTTGCTACAGCGCAAGACGACGCGACCTGGGGCCGGGTTGGGGCGAACGACCGGCTGGATTCATCGCTCCGCCCTAAAGCATCGGGGCGTCGAAATGCGTGGCGGCGTCACCTATGACCGGATCGACGATCGGGGGTTGCACATTCGCGTCGGCAGTACAGCGGAAATACTGCCAGCAGATTCGATTATCGTGTGCGCCGGACAGGAATCGGAGACGGCCGTGTTGGGGGAGTTGATAGCACGCAACTGTCGGCCGCACGTGATTGGGGGGGCGAAGCTCGCCGCCGAGCTCGACGCCGAACGTGCGATACGTGAAGCGGCCCAATTGGCGGCGACGCTCTAACGTATGACCAGCGAAATCGAGCAACAGCAATTGTGGGTGGACGCAGCGTTGGGCGCTAACGCAGCGGAATTCAATGTGCGCGCCAGTCGACGTGCACGCAGGCTCGGGATGCGCGTGTCGCGCACGGGTCGAATCGAGGTAGTAACACCGGCGCGTACGCCCAAGAGCCGGATCGAGCAGTTCATCGCTGAACATCGCAACTGGGCGCTCGAGAAACGCAATGAAGCATTGCGGACCGCGCCCGCGCCAGAGAGATTTCCGCCGACTGAAGTGAGCTTCAGAATCGACGCGACTCGCTGGCGATTGCACCTCGCGGGCGGTCGTGGTCGGCCCAGCTTGCGGCAAAGTCCGTCAGGCGTGCTGCAAGTAACAGGCGCGACCGACGGTGCTGCGACACGGGCGTTGTTGCGCGGCTGGCTGATGAGTCGTGCGCGCGCGGTTCTCGAGCCACGCCTGGCGAGCATCGCGCTCGAATTCTCGATTCGATATCACAGCTTGAGTGTGCGACAACAGCGCACACGCTGGGGCAGTTGCTCGAGTCGCGGCGCCATCAATCTCAATGCGAGCCTGGTATTTCAGCGTCCCGAAGTAGTGCGCTACCTGATGATCCACGAGTTGACGCATGTTGAACATTTGAATCACTCGCCGCGTTTCTGGCATGCCGTTGAGTCTCGTTGTGCCGACTGGCGCACGCTTGATCGCGAGCTGCTCGAGGGATGGCGCCGAGTGCCAAGCTGGGTGTATGCAGAATGAACGACAAGAAGCGCGGTAGTTATGTCGATCTGAGTGATGAGACTGTCCACTGGGAGCTCGGGGCGTCGCAATCCTATGGCGACTACTTGCAGCTCGACAAGTTGCTGGCCGCGCAGCGGCCCAATTCGCTCGAGCACGATGAGATGCTTTTCATCATCATCCATCAGGTGCAGGAGCTGTGGATTCGCCTCATCCTGCACGAAGTGACGGCGGTGATGGAGTCGGTTCGACGCGACAATCTCGACAGCAGTTTCAAGTGCTTCGAGCGCATCTCACGGGTGCAGGAGGAGTTATTGGGCGCATGGCGCGTCTTGTCGACCTTGACGCCGTTCGAGTATTCGGCGTTTCGCAATACGCTCGGGCGATCGTCCGGATTCCAATCAGCGCAGTATCGCGAGCTCGAGTTCGTGCTCGGCAACAAGAACAGGGATATGATCGTCGTGCACCAGCGGGACGCTGCCGCGCACAAGAAGCTCGAACAGGTGCTGTACGCGCCATCCCTCTACGACGAAGTCTTGCGACTGCTGTCTCGTCGCGGCTACGAGATCGACGCGGCAACGCTCAATCGCGATTTCAGCGAGCCGTATGTCGCCACCAAGCAAGTGACCGCGGCTTGGTTGAGCGTGTATCACAATGCGGTGAAGGACTGGGATTTGTACGAACTCGCCGAGGCGCTGGTAACGCTCGATCACAAGTTTCAGCTGTGGCGATTCCACCATCTCAAAACAGTCGAGCGAGTCATTGGTTATAAGAAGGGTACCGGTGGTACCGGAGGCGTTTCCTATCTCGCCAAGGCTTTGGAGTTGAAATTCTATCCCGAGCTCTGGCAAGCACGGACGTCGATGTGAGCGCTCGGCGAAAGGACAACAAGTAGCCGCTCGAGCGCATGTCTGCATACGTCGCGGGAGCGAAGCGAAACCGCGCTCCCGCGACGCGATCGAGTGACCCGAACGCCTATTTTGGGGTCCGCACCGGCGCGGGCTTTTGCTCGCGCGCATAGTTCTCGATCGAGGACAGCGAAGGCCCATAATCCTTGTCCGGCGCCTCGAGAAACTTCGGCATGTGCTGCTCGGTGTATTTGATCAAGTCCTCTGGGAGGTACTTGAGCGAATCGTACGCCGTCATATTGCCGACATACAGTACGTTGCCAGGCTTGTCACCTAACAACATCCACGGTAACCAGGGTGTAACGCGATTCCACGTGCCTTGATAAGGCACGGAAGTCAGCTCGGGATTCTGCATGTCCTCGAGCCGAATGATGTAGCGGAACATTTCCGACACTTGGGCCATCTTGCCGCTGGATTCACGCGGCCATTTGTCGGGTTGCAAGGCATTCGGGTAAAACAGATGAATGTCCGTAGTCAGCCCGAGCGTGTTCGGACCGATCAGGCGCCAATCCATCAACAATGGTTTCTTCGGCGGCTTCTCTTTGTTAAGACCACCATAACTCGGCGGATCGGGATAGTACTCGCCGATCGTGAAATTGAATGGATCGTTCGCGACATTGACGACTTTGACGATCTCGCCGGTCCATGGATTTTTCCATTGATCGAGCAGCTTGCCGGTGGCAGGGTCGCGGTAAAATACCGTCTCGCGCAGCAGCTTGCGATAGCTGCCGTCTTCCAGCCGTAGCAGACGCGTCGCGCTGAAGCCCTCGAAGCCGCACAGTTCCCGCACGCGCTCGTTAGGCGCAACGGCGAGCACCGCACCGAAGTAATGACCATAGCGCGTTTTGGTTGGATCGAGATTGCCCTGCAATCTTGCATACGCGTCGCGATTCCAAAGTCTATCCTTGAAATCCATCTTCGAAACAAATTGCGTCGGCTTAGCCGCTGCCGCGATTGCTGCCGGGGAGGTCATGACAGCAGCAGCGCTGGCAGCGCCCGAGAGCGCTAAAAACGCACGGCGGGCGAGGAAGTCTGGACTAAAAGGTTCGGGCATTGGACGGAGCCTCATTTGTGGAGCAGCGAGCGGCACTCTAATGCTCTAGCGAGGCCTGCGCCAGTTTTCGCAGATCAAACCCCGCCTGATTAGCCGCGAGCGTGCGCGTGGCGGTGCATTGACGAACACACCCCGTGCCGCGAGGCAAAGGTGTGGAACATCGGACATCGAGTTGCCATAGGCGACAATCTCGGCGCGTGGGTGACGCTCCTGCAAGCTGCGAAGTTGCCGAGCCTTCTCGTCACCGCGACAGTTTGGCCCCGCCAGTCGACCGTCCAACTTGTCGCCGTCCCAAAGCACTGGCGTGCAGATAACGTTGGCGAAGCCGAGCAGCGCCGCCACCCGGGGTACGTAGCAATCAACGCTCGCGGACATCAGTACCAGTCGGTCTCCGGCCAAGCGATGCCGATCGATGGCCTCGCGCGCACCGGGCATCACCTGTGACGCGACCGTGGCCCGCGCAAAACGCTCCGCCCATCCCTCGAGATCACTACGAGATGTGCCGCCGAGCGTTGCGTGTAGCAGGTCGCCCTTCAGCCTGCCTCGATCATGATCAAAGGCGTAGTGCAACACGGCCGGAGTGGCACGTAACAGACGAATCCCGCCCAACCGGCGTTCGCGGAGCCAACCGAGGATGAAAGGCACGAGCGTATCGCGATACGTAATGGTGCCATCCAGATCGAACAGGGCGATGCGCATGATGGGATGAGTTCTAGTCACAATTTGCCACAAACGATGAGCCGGTGTTGCCACCTTCGTCCCGCATCGTACAGCCGTTGCAAGTCACAGTTAGGGAGATCGAAATGTCGCAGGTGGGAAATACCGCCCGGCGCTTGCCGCCGCTGGTGCGCAAGGGGCTCGTCGTCACCGCGGTGCTGGGGCTGCTGCTGGTCGCGTTGTCGATGGTCGATGGCTTGGTCGCGGAACGACTCGCCGCACGACAATCGGCAGTGGCGGTGGTGCAAGGGACGGTCGGTGGGCTGCAGACGACCGGCGGCGTGTTGTTGAGTGTGCCGGTCATCACCAAACGCACGGTCGAAAGGCGCGTCAAGCTGTTGGAAGACGATCCAAACGATACGCGTTTCATCAAGGAGCACCGGATAGAGGTTGTTCGAACCGTCTTGCATGTACTGCCGGATTCTCTGACGACGCAGGTTCGGCTCAAGGTCAAGCCGAAGCGATCGGGGCTCTACGAGGTGCCGAGCTACAATGCCGTTGTCAGTCTAGCGGGCGAATTCTCAGCTCGAGATCTGGACGAGTTGCGCCGCGTCGAGGCCGATCGCGACGTGCAGTGGGCGGAAGCGCTTTTGATCGTCCTCAACTCGGAGTCACGGACGTTGCGCGCGGTCTCTGAATTCAAACTTGGCGGCCGCGCGCTCGAGTTGCAGTCAGGCGGGTACGCAAGTTATTCAGGGCCAGCGGTCAAACCACCCGTGGACCTGCTGCGTACTGCCGATCGGATTCCGTTCAGCATTCGCCTGGAGTTAGTCGGTAGCGAAGCGCTCATGGTTCTGCCGCTGGCGCGCTCGAGCAACACAACGATCGAGTCAGACTGGCCGCATCCCAAGTTCCTCGGTGGGCAAAGTCCGGGCGCAGAGCAGACCAGCGCCGCCGGCTTCAAGGCGAACTGGACCACGCTCGGGCTCAGCCGCAACTTTGGACAGCAGTGGTACGGTGATCAGGTAAGTAAGCAGCTGTCTGCGGACGAGGCGTTTGCGGTAGCGGCAATCGGCGTTCAGCAATATCAGCCTGCCGACGTCTATCAACGTAACTACCGTGCAGTGCATTACGCCGTGCTGGTCATCGCACTCACGTTGCTGGCATTCTTTATCTGGGAGCACGCGGGTCGCAAGCCGCTGCATGGGATGCATTATCTATTCGTGGGCCTGGCGCTCGCAGTGTTCTACGTCTTGCTGCTGGCCCTGTCCGAGCATCTCGCATTTGGCATGGCGTACCTGACTGCCGCTGCTGCGCTGGTCGTACTGATTGGAGTCTATCTGGCTGGAGTCGCAAAGAGCGCCGCGCAAGGCGCGATGGCCGGCGCTGGTCTGGCCGGGCTCTATGCAACGCTCTATCTGATCCTGATCTCCGAGGACTATGCGTTGTTGATGGGCGCCACGCTGCTCTTCGGCGTGCTCGCAGCGGTGATGCTGGTTACGCGACGCCTCGACTGGGCGGCGCTTGGCAAACGGTCGGACGCATGAGCGCCCGACCGTCGCGCATCGGGTGGCTCGAGTCAGCCGGACCGTAAGGCGAGCGGGCGGCGGTCCCTGCTAAGCCGTCGCCCGTTTCTCGCTCGC
>JAGRJB010000137.1 GCA_020442965.1 Pseudomonadales bacterium | reverse complement strand
ACCAAGGGATTATGAGTCCCCTGCACTAACCGTTGTGCTACAGGCCCGTAGTCACGCATTTTAGCAACGCTCCGACCGCGCTGCTCGCCACACTGGTCGAATATCTCGATAAGATCATTTTGCTTTACCTAACCCGGGAGTCTGGAATGAGCGTAAGTGCTGGCACGGAGGAAATCGACTTCAAGAGCGCCAATGGGTACGCGACGTTGTTCGTCGCCGTCCTGGCACTGGCGTTCGGCATCGCGATCTTTGCGCGACTGGTCGCTCTCGATGCACTCTGGGGCATCGCCAGTTGTATAGCGTTCGCCTTCATCGCCAAGGGGCTGTACGTGCTGCAGCCCAACCAGGCGGCGCTGATGATGCTGTTTGGTGACTATCGGGGTACGGATTACAGCACCGGGCTGCGATGGGCTAATCCGTTCATGGCGCCGAAGAAGATCAGCCTGCGGCTGCGTAACTTCAATAGCGAGTTGTTAAAGGTCAACGATCGTCGTGGCAATCCGATTGAGATCGCATCGGCGGTGGTATGGCGTGTGCATGACACGGCACGCGCGGTGCTGGATATCGACGACTACGAGGCCTACGTGCCAATCCAGGCGGAGGCCGCGATTCGACACCTTGCCAGCGAACACAGCTACGACTCGAATGAAGACGAAACGGCCGATCTCACGCTGCGTGGCGGCGGTGACTTGCTGATCGGCAAACTCAAGACTGAACTCTCGGAGCGGCTCAGCAAGGCAGGGCTCGCGGTCGAAGACGCGCGTCTCACGCACCTGGCATACGCCCCGGAGATCGCCGGCGCGATGCTGCGACGGCAACAGGCCGATGCCGTGATTGCCGCGCGCAAGCAAATCGTGCTGGGTGCCGTGAGCATGGTCGAGATGGCGCTCGACGGCCTCAAGCAACGCGGCATTGTCGATTTGAACGATGAACGCCGCGCCGCGATGGTTTCCAACCTGTTAGTGGTGCTATGCGCTGAAACCGAGGTACAGCCGATCGTAAACACCGGCACACTGCACCCATGAATCTGGGCCAGGCGCAAGTGAGGCGATCTGTCAGCGGGTTCCCGCGAGTCGCAGAAATTCGGGGCATTCAGTCGCGGCGTCGCCGGGCGCGTGACTGACGCCACCCGGCGCGCAGATGTCCGCGAACCGATCGTGCAACTTTGCGGCCACCGCGGCTCGCGCGGGATTGCTGTTCCACGCCTTGATCTGCGCATCGAGTTTTTCGAGCCGCCCGCGCGCGCGTCGGTGTACAGCGTCCGGCCCGGTCAACTCGCCCAGCACGGCATCGCCAACGAGTGCGATCGAGTCGGTGTCATCGGGACGCATGCGAATCAGGCCGCTCAGATAATTGAAACCCCATTGAAACCGCGACGCAGGTCCCTTGGCCTGTGCGTACGCGTCTGCATACAAGAACAGCGCACGATCCTCGTTGCCGAGCTTCTCCTCGACATCGGCCAGGTCGCCGAGATAGTAGTGCGGATTCTTCGACGTCTTCGCCTCAGCCGCCAACAGATCACGAGCACGCGGCAGATCATCGAGCGCGAGATAGATATTGATCGCTGAATTTACGATGCTCGCACGCACGTAAGGATCTTGCTTCTCACCCAGCATGACGCTGGCCGCAGTCAACGCGTTGCCCGAGATGTCGGTCGGTACTTTGCCATCCGGGGTGAACGCTTTCGCTGCGTTGATCTTCAGCAGTTGCGCCGCGAGTTGATCAGCCGGTGCAAATCGCTGGTCGGTCGTAACGGCATCCGCGACGGCCATCCAGCGTGCGCGCAAATTGCCGAGCAGCTGTGGGACACCTGTGCGAGCTGCCGTGAAGAACGCCGGACCGAGCTGACTCAGTGCATCGGCATTGACAAGCGCGAGCTCGGGGTCCTTGAGCACGTCGGTGACTTTGGTGATCAGCACTTTCAATCGTGTGCTAGGGGCCGCACCGCCTCTCAAAGCGGCCGCCTCGAGTTCCGCCAGCTGACCCGCCGCCAGAATCTGGAAGCGCGCACGCTCGCGCGCCAGTGACTCGGGACATCGCAGCGCCGCGGACTCGAAACCTCTTGCTAACAATTCGGGTGGAAAGATCTCGCCGTCCTCGAGACCGAAGGCGTGATAGGCCAGACGGCGGCAGTCGTCGGCTGCCAGGGGTGCCGTTTGTTCGGCCGCGATCGTCAGAATGTCGCGCACCGGTCGCACATCACCCAACACCGTATCGAGGACGGATGCGTAGAGCGACAAATCCATCCCGCCCGACAACCGCATGATCTCCGTGCGATCGGGCTTGAAGATCACCACCGTGGGATAGCCGGTTACACGAAAGGTATCGCCCCACTTCTGTGCATTCGGCAAATCGCCGTCGAGATACACCGGCACGAACGACTTTGACTTGGCGATGAAGTCGGGCCGCGAAAACACCGAAGACTTAAGTTGTTTGCAAGGCGGGCACCACTGTGCGCCCCAATAGAGGAATACCGGCTTGCCCGCCTTGGCGGCAGCGTCAAACGCGGCATCGACGTCGCCTTCAAACCAATCGATGGCGGAAGCATCGGCGTGCAGTGCTTTGAGATCAACGGGCGCAGCGGCGCGCCGAACCGCGGCGGACGAGCTTGCGACATCGGGCGAGGGCGAGCAGGCCGCCAGCAGGACGGCAGCAGATAGTGCGAGTATCGCGGACGGCTGCATCATTTTCAGTTTTCCTCGTGGCGGACTTTGCGCGACGTCCGTGACACGTTAGCATGGTCGCACACGTTGACGCTCTGCTGGAGGAGACCCATGTCCCTGACTCTCTATTACATGCCAGGGGCCTGCTCGTTGGCGCCGCACATCGCGCTGCAGGAAGCTGGTCTGAAGTTCGCCACGCTGCGCGTTGATGGCAAGTCGAAAACGACCGCGGACGGGCAGGACTTCCTGCGTGTCAGCGACAAGGGCTATGTGCCGGCATTGCGTCTCGAAGATGGATCCGTGCTCACCGAGTGCATCGCGATCTTGCAGTACGTTGGTGACCAGAGTGCAAATAGCAAGCTGAGCGCACCGACGGGCGGCGTATCGCGCTACCGCGTCGCCGAATGGCTGGGCTATATCAGCACCGAGCTGCACAAGGGTTTCGCCCCGCTGTTTACCCCGGCTGCCGCGGACGCGGAAAAGCAACGCGCACTCGAAGGGCTCGACAAGAAGTTCGCGTGGACGCAGAACGCTATGGGCGAGCGACAGTTTCTGGTCGGCGACGCGTTCACGGTGGCCGACGCCTATCTCTTCACGGTGCTCGTCTGGACCGCCTTCGTCGGCATCGATTTGGGCCGCTGGCCCACACTCAAGAAATACCATACCGCGATCGGCGCACGGCCGGGCGTGATCGCAGCAATGACAACAGAAGGATTGATCAAACCATGAGTGACGCAAGCAAACCCGCCTACCTGCTCGTACAGGGCAAGGTCACGGACCTCGAAGGCTTCAAGGCTTATAATGCCGCGTTGCCGCCGATCTATAAGAAGTTCGGCGCTCATTACCTAACAGTCACGCCGGCGCCCAAAGTGGAAGTCGCCGAAGGCGAGCCACGCGGCGAGAGCATTCTAATCGCACGCTTTCCGTCCAAAGAGGCCGCATGGGGATTCTGGAAGTCGGCCGAATATCTCGCCGCCAAGAAGCTGCGCGCGGGCAAGGGGACGTTCTTTGTGACCGTACTGGACGGCCTGCCGGGAACCTGAGAGTCGCTAGTCGGCTTGCGGCATGCCGCGCGGGAACAACGACGCGATGACACGTTGTATGTAGGCCTTGCGGGTCGCGGCCAGCTGTTCCTTGAAATCGCCATCCGGTTCAAAGGTCTCGACGACGCTCGCCGGGATGCCGTGCTTGTCGAGCACTTTCTCGAGCACAGCCAGTCGATCCTTTACTACCCAGAGCTCACCGGCCAGCGTAACGAAACCCTGGGCGATATCCTCGATCCGTTGGCGGGTGAGAAAATCGTGCGCCGATGCACTCGGTGTCGTGCTGCGTGCTGCTGATCTTGTGGCGCTCTGCTTGCGCGAGCGCGGACTGTTCTTCTTGCTGGCCATGGTGCCTCGTTAGCGCGGCTTGCGGCCGCGGGTGATCCATGGATACTTCGTCGCGCCGATTCCGTAACTCTCGACATCGACGAAGCCCACCTCTTCCGCCGCGCGCTTCAGATCGAGTGTTGCGGACTCACGCCAGAATGGCTCCACTTCGCGCTTGGCGGCCGAGTCCTGCAGCCAGACAGCGATTGGATCCATTTCCCAGTAGCGCGTGACATCGGACATCAACATATCGCCACCCGGCTCTAACAATCTGAAGGCTTCGCGGAATGTTGCGCGTATCGCGTCGGCTGGCAGTTCGTGCAACAGTATGTAGCTCGTAACGAGATCGAAGTGCTGGCTCTCAAAGCCAGTGTCCTCATTGGGCACGCGGTGTAGATGCCACGCCCAGCCATTGTTGTTGGCGACGAGCAAAGCATACTCGAGCTCACGTATTGAACAATCCGTGCCCCAGATTTCGGCGTGCGGAAATTGTTTGGCCAGGGCCTGGGTGTAGTGACCAGTAGCGCAACCCATGTCGAGTATGCGCTTATAGTTAGAGCGCGGCGCCTGTGCGGCGGCGTCCGCCCGCTGCTTGAAGATGCCGCCCGGGAAGGTGGTGCCAACTACGCGACGATGAATGAGCTCGCCGTGAATGAAGCCCATGTACTGATGGCCATCCCAACCACCCGTGGTGTTGTGGAACCAGTTGTACCAGTACTTGGGAATCTTGACGTTCTCGGCGACGGTCAGTGTCGCCGGGCCGCTCGTGGGTCTCTTGAGCTGAGGCTCGAGCTCGGCGCGGTTCTGCTCGAACGCATCGAACGCAACGCGCGTGAGATTCCCGAGGCCCCACCGGTGCAGCATCCGGTAGTTATGATAGGCGCGCGAATCCTGCAACGCGGTCTCGATCTGCTGGTCCCGCTCGTCCAGATCTTCCGCGAGCGTCTCGGCATTGAGGCCGCGTGCTTCGATGTCGTGGCGTACGATACGCTTCAGATGGCCGCCGACGAGACCGAGATCGGCGACGAACGACAGCTCCGCGCGACCCTGCTGCCGCAAATTGGTGTTGACCTCATTTCTCATGGCGTTTTCCTCAGCCTTGGTACGTCGAGCGGTTCCCGCATGTTAACGGCGTTTACCGAACCAGCCTAGGCCCTGCGAGACCACACAATGGTAGATTGCGATGTCGCCGCGAATCGCGGCCTCGGTAGGCGCGAATTCAGCGTCGATTCAGCGCGTGCGCGTAAGCTTGGTCGCGGAGAATGACGCGAAATGAACGACCGCTGGAGAATTGCCGTACTACTGTCAGCCGTTGGCGCGCTAACGAGCTGCGCCTCGCTATCGCAGAGGGAATGTGCCGCCGCCGACTGGTACTCGATCGGCGTGCGCGACGGCGCCAACGGCCGTGGCGAGGAATATATCGCGGAGCACGCCAAAGCCTGCGCCAAGCTCGCGATCACACCCGACCGCGAGCCTTGGCTCGACGGTCGTGATCGCGGGCTCGAGCGCTATTGCACGCCGCGCAGCGGCTATACGGTGGGCGAAGTGGGCGGCCGGTACGATGGCGTCTGTTTCGCGCTTGGTGAAGGCTCGTTCCTGCGTGGCTACGAACTCGGCAGACAGGTGCATCGCGTCAAAAATCGTCTGGACTTCGTCGAGAACGAAATTCGCAGCCTCACTCAGGCGACCGGTAACGATAAACTGACGGCTGACGAGCGCAACCGCCTCATTTATCGGTTGCGCGAATACGAGTACGAGCGCGGCTTTCTCGCGCGCGAGTACAATGATCTGGCGTGGCGCGGTCGCTCGTTGTAAGCAAGTTGAGGTCTTATTCATGGGAATGCCACCGTTGCGCTCTGCTCACGGCAGTACGCTGTTGCTGTTGCTCGCTTTACTGGTCGGGAGTCAAGCCGTGTCCGCTCAAACAACCCAGAAGCAATATCGTCTGATCAAAGAGGGCGACGCGCCGTTCACACTGACACTCCTGGATGCGCCAGTTCGCCAACCGGGCGAGCATGAAGTACTCGTCCGAGTACACGCGGTCTCGCTCAATCGCCGTGATGTCATGATCGCGAAGGGCTTCTATCCGATCGGCGCCAACAAGAGTCTGGTGCCGCTGTCAGACGGTGCTGGCGAGATAGCCGCGATCGGCGGCAACGTGACACGCTTCAAAGTAGGTGATCGCGTCGCGGCGATTTTCTTCCAGAAGTGGCTCGAAGGGCGGCCGGCCGCTGATGTGGGTGCCAGCGCCATGGGTGGCTCCATCGACGGCATGCTGTCGCAGTACGTGACGTTGCACGAAGACGGGCTGGTTGCCGTTCCCGGGCATCTTTCTTATGAAGAAGCCGCGACGCTGCCCTGCGCCGCTGTCACAGCCTGGAATGCACTGATCACGCGTGGCCACATGCAGACCGGTGACAACGTGCTGCTGTTAGGCACTGGCGGCGTGTCGATCTTTGGCCTGCAGTTCGCGGCTGCCGCTGGTGCAAAACCGATCATCACCAGCTCGTCCGATGAGAAGCTCGAACGGGCGAAATCGTTAGGGGCGGTGGCAACGATCAACTATCGCACAACCCCCGAATGGGACAAGGCCGTACGCGATGTTACGCATGGCGTGGGCGCCCATCAGGTTCTCGAGGTTGGCGGCCAGGGGACGCTCGCCAAGTCCATCGCGAGCATGGGCGGCGGCGGCCATGTCGCCATTATCGGCGGGCTTGCAGGCTTTGGCGGCGATATCCCGGCTGTTAGTCTGGTGGGCCGCAGCATTTCTGTCAGTGGTATCTTTGTCGGCTCACGCGCCGACTTCGAGACGATGAACGCGTTCATCACGGAACACAAATTGCGGCCGATCGTCGACAAGGTCTTCGAGTTCAAGAATGCGCAGGCCGCGTACGACTATATGGACACCGGTAACCACTTCGGCAAGCTGGTGATTCGGCTATGACCGCGGCGCTCTACCAGGGCACGGCATCGCCGCTATAGAGATGGATCTGCGGATCCTGACCTTTGAGTCTCGCAATATTGCGAATGACTCCGGCAGCGCTCGTCTCGGGATCCAGCGCTTCGCCCGTCCAGCCGCTCTGACGCAACAAGCGCGTATCGACGATGCCTGGCGCCAGGATACCGACCTCGATGCCCTTCGCGCGCAGGTCGGCCTGCAGCGCGCGCATCGCCATGTTGGCGGCGGCCTTGCTCATCCGATAGAAATAGAGATTGCCGAAATTGCGCGTGTTCGCGAGCGAGGACAATCCGCTCGTCAACACAACGATATTCTTTTGGGCGCTCGCCTCGATCTGCGGCAAGAACGCGCGAGCCATCGCAAGCGGTGCATAGGCGTTCGTGCGCATCACCGTCTCGAATACTTTGGCATCCAGTTCGCCGAGCCCTTGCTTCCTGGGATCACCTAACCACCCGGCATTGTTCAGGAGCACATCAAGCGGCTCCCGGTGCTTTTTGGATAGGGCAGCGATTGCGTCGTTGTCCGTCACATCGAGCGGATCGATCGACAGATTGCTGTGCTGTTGGGCAACAGATGCGAGTTCCGTGGCCGGCGCGACAGCGCGCGCAGTCGCAATCACGCGCCAGTCGGCCTTGGCATACTGCCGAGCGAGCTCGAGGCCAATACCGCGATTGGCACCAGTGATGAGAATGGTTGGCACAGCTGCCTCCTTCTTATGTCCGCGGTTTCACGCGCCGCGTAGGCTCGGCCTGCAGCGGGTCCTCCGGCCAGAAATGCCGCGGATAGCGACCGCGCATGTCTTTGCGCACCTCTATATACGCGTTGCGCCAGAAACTCGCCAGATCGCGTGTGACCTGCAATGGCCGCTGCGCTGGCGACAGCAGCTTGAATGTCACCGGCACCGTTCCACCGCCGATACGCGGCGTCTCAGCGAGACCGAACACCTCTTGTATGCGCATGGCCGCGGCCGGCGCATTATCGTCTTGATAATCGATTCGCACGCGAGACCCGGTGGGGAGCACGATCGATTCGGGCGCGAGTTCGTCAAGCTTGCGTTGCTGCGCGTAACTGAGCTGTGCGCGCAGCGCATCGGTGAGTGGCAGGCGCTCCAGATGCGATCGTCGCGTCACGCCCGCGAGCCACGGCGTGAGCCACTCGAGACTGCCCGCGAGAGCCGCGTCACTGACGTCCGGCCAATCGGCGCACGCCGCGCCTTCGAGCGCGCGAATGAACACCATTCTTGACTGCAGTGCGCGCGACTCGGCGTTCCAGGGCAAACGATCGATACCTAACTGCTGTATTCCCACTAACATCGCCTGCACCAGGCGATCGGCCGGCACGTCGACGAGCGGCCGCGCATCAATCGTCAGCGCGCCGCGGCGGATCGTCCGGCGCGCCACCACCGATTGCTCGCGTGCGTCCCATTGCACCTCGTCCACGGCCTCGAGCACGCCCGCCGATTGCCGCAGCAACGTCGCACGATCGATCGGTGCCGCGAGACGGATATCGGCCTCCCGCTGGCGATCATCGAGCTCAAGCGCGACGATGAACTCCTCCCGCCCGATCGATTCCGTCGTGCGGAACGCGGCGCCACGACCACCACTCAATTGGTAGCGCGAGGCGGAGCCATCGCGCCGCTGGCCAATTCGATCCGGGTATGCCAGAACTAACAGCTCACCAGCATGGTCAGACAATGAGCGCGGAGGTACGTGCCAACTGGAGTCCGTGCTCTTGCCGAACAGTCGTGCCAGCGTCTTCGCCAGGCGTCGCACGCGCTCGATCGCACCCCTGTCGCTGCGCATCCCTTCAATCCCGGCGCCCTGCAATGCCTCGATGCGAGAGCGAATATCGCTGTCGCGCACACCGTGCGCCGTTGAACGGAGCAAATCGCGCTCCGACAAGAGTGCCGCGAGCCAGATCGCATGCTCGAGTTGCTCCGTGGATTGAGCCGTTACCAACATGTGCGCCAGCCGCGGGTGCGCGCCGATCGGCGCCATTGCACGGCCGTGGTTGGTCAGCCGTCCAGCGGCATCGAGCGCACCTAACGATCGCAACAGGTCGCGCGCGCTCGCCAACATGGGCGGCGGTGGCGCATCGAGCCAGCGCAGTGCCTGCTCGGATGTGCCCCAGGCCGCCAGATCCATGGCCAGCGGCGCAAGATCCGCGGATACGATCTCCGCCTCGGTAAACGCGGCCAGGCCACGATGTGCACTCTCACCCCACAGGCGGTAGCAACGTCCAGGCTCCGTACGCCCCGCGCGACCACAACGCTGGTCAGCCGAAGCGCGTGAGATCCGCTGCGTCTCGAGTCGGCTCATCCCAGATACCGGGTCGAAGATCGCGCGGCGCGCGAGCCCGCTATCGATAACCACTCGTACACCCTCGATCGTTAGACTGGTCTCCGCAATGTTGGTCGCCAGGATGATCTTGCGCTCGCCGGGAGCAGCTGGCGCCAGGGCAGCGTCCTGCTGGAGAGCGGCAAGCTCGCCATAGAGCGGCACGATGTGCACTCGTTCACGCGCTGCGGAAGTACCCGTCGCCGACGCTTCGAGCATGCTCTGCAGGCGCCGGATTTCACCGGC
>JAGRJB010000136.1 GCA_020442965.1 Pseudomonadales bacterium | reverse complement strand
CGCTCGGCGTTGCATCGGCGCATCGCCTACCATGTGCTGGCGGTCGCTGGTGGCGAGCCGCGGCGAATCGTGCTCGGTGTCATGGTAGCCAGCGCGTTGATCAGCATGTGGGTGTCAAATCTGGCTACCGCATTGATGATGTTGCCGGTGGCGCTGGGCCTCGCTGCATGCGCTGACCGTCCCGACAGTCGCGAGCGTGACGTACGCCATTTCACCTACTGCCTCATACTCGGTGTCGGGTATGCCTCGACGATCGGCGGTATGGCGACGATCGTTGGTACTGCGAGCAATGCGATGGTCGCCGGCATCGTTGCACAACGCACGGGCACGCCCGTCACGTTCGCGCAATGGGCCAGCTTCGGTATCCCGATGGCACTCGTGCTGGTCCCGGCGGGCTGGCTGTTGCTCACCCGCCTCGTGTTTCGTTTCGAGCTCGGCTCAGACGCGGCTCTGCGCGAAGTGATGCTGCGGGAAATGCGCCCCACGGGCGCCATGACACCGCCTGAGCGGCGCATGGCGAGTGTCTTTCTGCTGCTTGCGCTCGCCTGGACATTCGGGCCTCTGTGGCGCGTCTGGCCGCCGCTCAGCAGTTTGAGCGATGCGGCTCTCGGCACGCTGGCGGCAATCACTCTGTTCATGATTCCGGCGGGTGGCGGTGAGCGCGGAACTCTCCTTGGCCGTCAGGACCTGCGCGGGGTCCCCTGGGACGTGCTCCTTCTATTGGGCGGCAGCCTGGCACTGTCGGAAGCAATGGATGTTAGTGGCCTGTCGCAATACATCGTTCAGAGTCTTGGCGTGTTGACGGGCTTGCCGCATCCGGTCCTGGTGCTGGCGATCGTCGCGCTCATGATCGCGTGGACCGAAGTGGCGACCAACGCCAGCGCAGCAGCGACCGTTGCACCGGCGCTGATCGTAGTCGCGGCTGCCGCGGGTGTGGCGCCGGTGCTGTTGTTGCTGCCGGCCGCGCTGGCCGCAGCCTGCGGGTATGCGCTACCGATCGGGACACCGGCTAACACTGCCGTCTATGCGAGTGGGCGCGTGCCGATTGGCGATTTCATACGCGCCGGACTGCGCATGGACGTTATCGCGCTCATCGTTATTACGCTCGGCGCGCTGCTGATCATGCCGCTGGTGTTTTGACCGCTTGTTAGCGCAACTGCTCCGCGACTCGCGTCGCTACGTACTCACCGAGAGCCAGCGACGACGTGAGGCCCGGGCTTTCGATGCCAAGCAGGTTGATAAGGCCCGTGACGCCGTGGGCATCAGCCTCCTGGATCAGGAAATCGCCGCCGGGCTGGCCGGCCGTGACGATCTTCGGGCGGATGCCGGCATACGCGGGCCGCAGCGTGCTGTCGGGCAATCCCGGCCAATAGCGGCGAATGGCGGCATAAAAGGCGTCGCCTCGTGCGGGATCCACGGCGTAGCTCAATTCCTCGATCCACTCGACGTCGGGGCCAAAACGGACGCGCCCGGCGAGATCGAGCGTTGCGTGCACGCCGAGCCCGCCGGCGACGGGCAGCGGGTACACGAGATGTGTGAAGGGTGCCCGCCCAACGTAGTCGAAGTAACAACCTCGCGCAAAGTGCGTGGTCGGCACGCGTTCGGGATCGATGCCTTCGACCATGCGAGCCACTCTGGTGGCGTGTAGCCCTGCGGCATTGATCACCATTCGGCTAGTGAGGCCGTCGGCGTCGTTGTCGGCCCAGACTCTGAGGCTGTCAGTTTCCGGGATGATGCGCGTCAAGCGTGTCTGCAACGCTAACAAGCCGTCACGACTTTCCAGATCAGCGACGAAGCCATGCATCAGTTCATGGCTGTCGACGATGCCAGTGATCGGAATTGCCAGCGCCGCCGTGCAGACCACCGCCGGTTCCAGTTCTTTCATCTGCGCCGCGCTCAGCCACTCGGTCTGGCCGATGCCGTTTGCGACTGCTCGCGCACTCAGCGCCAGCAGCGCCTGTTCCTCGTCAGCCGTCGTAGCAACGATCAACTTGCCACAGCGGCGAGTGGCAATATCGCGCGCAGCGCAGTAGTCGTACAGCGCGTCGCGTCCACTGACGCAGAGCCTGGCTTTGAGCGAACCCGTCGGATAGTAGAGACCGGAGTGGATCACCTCGGAGTTGCGCGACGAGGTCTCCTCGCCAATGCGCGGGTGTTGCTCCAGTACGAGGGTACTGAGCCCCCGCATGGCGCAGGCGCGTGCAACGGCGAGGCCGACCACCCCTGCGCCTATGATCGTGCAGTCGAAATCGGCTTGCATGGTTCGTGATCGTAACCCAGCAGGCCTTTCGAAAACCGAGGCGGTTCGCTACCGTGCGCGTATGCCCATTTCGAAAGACGATCCCTTGCGCCGCCGTGAGTTTGCGCGAGGTGTCACGGACATATTGCCTGCGATGCCGGGCGCCGTGGCTTGGGGCGTGGTTACCGGCGTTGCCATGGTCAAGAGCGGACTCGCACTGTCCTGGGCACTCGCCATGAGTATCACGGCTTACGCGGGCTCGGCGCAGCTCGCGGTGTTGCCATTGCTCAAGGACGCCTCGCCGCTTTGGCTGATCGGCGTAACCGCCCTGATCACCAACCTCCGGTTCGTGATCTACAGCGCAGCCATTCGCGGCTGGTTTACTGATTACACTCGACTGCGACGCGTCTGGCTTGGCTATCTCTCCGGCGATTTCGTGATCGTTACGTTCCTCAATCGTGTCGCCTGTGAGGGCACGTTCGTACATCGCGACGCCTATTTCTTTGGCATGTGTATCACCAACTGGGTGTTATGGAATGTGGCTTCCATCGTGGGCATTGTGGGCGCTGCCTATATACCTACTCAGTGGGGGCTCGAGTTCGCAGGCGTACTGGCGTTGCTGGCGCTGGTCGTGCCGCTGTGCCGCGAGCGGCCCGCGCTCGCCGGAGAGACATCGGCAGCGGTCGTTGCCGTGCTAGGACACGCATGGCCGCTGCGGCTCGGGATGATCGCTGCGATCATGATCGGCATCACCGTTGCGATGTTGGTTGATGCCAGGCAGCGCGCGGCTCGCGCATCGCCGCAGGCCAGATCGTGATGGATAACTACTCGCCGTTCGAAATGATCTTGGCGATCGCTTTGATCGTCGTGTCAACCTTCGTTACGCGCTCAGCCTTGCTCGTTATCGGTGAACGCGTGAAGTTCGCCCCGCGGGTCGAGGCGGCATTGCGTTACGCGCCCGTATGTGCACTCGCTGCGTTGGTCGCGCCAGAGATACTGCTCGACGCCGCTGGGCTGGCGGTCAGTCTCGACAATCCCCGTCTGCCGGCCGCGCTGGCAGCAAGCCTGTTCTTGCTGTGGAAGCGCAGTATCGTGGGCTGCATCGCGGTCGGTATGACGGTCTTCGCGTTGTGGCGAGTGTTTGTAACCGGGAGCTGAGATTGCTTGCTATGGATACAACGGAAACTGGAATACTTGCGCCGTCGAGCGCCAATTTCGGCGCCAGGATCGCGGTGCTCGTTGTCGGCGGCGGTGGCTGCGGACTGACCGCCGCGCTCGCGGCTGACGAGGCGGGCGCCGATGTACTGGTTCTCGAGCGCGATGTTTCGGCGCTCGGTACAACAGCGATGTCCACTGGTTTGATTCCCGCGGCCGGCACCCGCATGCAACGTGAGCGCGGAATCGAGGATTCTGCGGAGCTGTTTGCGCACGATATCCTGAGCAAGGCGCGCGGTGCAACGGATCCCGGGATCGCGCTCGCGTTGGCAGAGTCGTCGGCGAAGACGGTCGAGTGGTTAGTAGATACGCACGATGTGCCTTTGACACTGGTCGACAGCTTCTTGTACCCGGGTCATTCGGTCAAACGGATGCACGGTTCGCCCAATCGAACCGGCTCGGAGTTGATGGGCGCGCTTACACGCGCGATCGAAAGACGCGGTGTTGATGTCTTGACCGAGGCGCTGGTGACACATCTGTTCGCCGACTCTGAATCGGTGGTGCGTGGCGTGCGCGTGCGCCGTCCGGACGGCACGGACGAGGATCTTGCCTGTGGCGCGCTGGTGTTGGCGTGCTGCGGCTTCGCGGGCAATGCCGAGATGGTTGCGCGCTACATTCCGGAAATCGTCGATGCAACCTTCTTTGGTCATCCTGGTAACAAGGGCGATGCGCTGCGGTGGGGGCTCGCCTTGGGCGCCGCCGTTCGCGACATTCATTCCTATCAGGGGCACGGCGGGCTCGCCGCGGGTCGCGGCATTCCGATACTTTGGCCACTCATCATGGAGGGTGGCTTTCAAGTCAATCAATCCGGATCGCGCTTCTCGAACGAGGCCAGGGGCTACTCCGAGCAGGCGGTTGAAGTGGTGGCGCAGCCCGGCCATGTCGCTTGGGATATATACGATCAGCGCCTGCATCAACTGATGACGGAATTCGACGACTATCGTGATGCGATCGAAGCGCGAGCGATCGTCACGGCAGCCAGCATCGCCGAATTGTCAGCCGCTACGCAGATACCGTTGGCAACGTTGACGCAGACACTGACCGAGGTCGAGGCGATGGTGCGCGGTGAGCGCGCCTGTCCATTCGGTCGCGATTTCACCGCCAGACCGCCGCTCAAGCCGCCATATTGCGCCGTGAAGGTCACCGGCGCGCTGTTTCATACCCAAGGCGGCTTGGCAGTGGACAGGGTAGGACGCGTATTGCGAGAAGACGGTCAGCCGCTGCCAAATCTGTATGCTGGGGGCGGCGCGGCGCGCGGCATATCAGGCCCATCGAGCTGGGGCTATATGGCGGGCAACGGTCTCCTGACGGCCACCACCTTTGGTCGGCTGGCAGGTGCCGCTGCTGCGATGCAGACTGACTAAGGACCAGGGGGGTCTCCATGGCTATATTGCGAGTGGCCGTTTCGGCACTATTGTTTGTTCTAGCGATGACGTCTCTGCCGGGTTTGGCGGCGGAACCGTCGGCGGAGTCTCTGGTAAAGCTGTCAGTTGGTAGTCGCTTTCAGGAGTGTGATCACTGTCCGGAAATGGTAATCGTGCCACCCGGCCGCTTTACGATGGGCGCCGAAGGTGGCGAGAAGGATCGGCCCGAAGGGCCGCGTCGTGAGGTTACGATTGCGAAGGCGTTCGCGGCCGGTCGCTTTGAAATCACTCGCGGCCAATACCAGACTTTCGTCGACGCTACACATTACGATTCTGGTCCGGGCTGCGCCAGCTGGAGCGCCGCGAAACAGAGCTTCGAGATACAGCTCGAGTACAATTGGCGTAACCCCACGGCGGGTGTTGTTACAGCCGCCGACGAGCCCGTGGTTTGTGTCAGCTGGCTCGACGCCAAGGCCTACGTTGCCTGGCTTGGCAAGCTGACCGGGCACGGTTACCGGTTGGCGACCGAAGCGGAGTGGGAGTATTTCGCACGCGCGGGCGCCGCGACCGACTTCCCATGGGGCGATGACCCCGAGCAGGTTTGTCGGTACGCCAACGTGTACGATGCCTCGACGGCCAATCTGACCAAGAAGTTCGAGAACGCCAAGTGTACTGATAAGCATGCGACGGTCGCGCCGGTCGGGCAATACCCGCCGAACGCGTTCGGGCTCTACGACGTGATCGGTAACGTGTGGGAGTGGACTGAGGACTGCTACCAGGCGCCCTATCCATCTGAACCGGTCGACGGCACGGCGTTTGAGGTGGCCGGCCCGTGCGCGTTGCGAACGGTGCGCGGTGGTAGCTGGCGTACTCACATGTTCCGCCAGCGGCCGGCCTGGCGCGGGCGCGATCCGCAGGAGCGCAAGAGCGACATCTTCGGATTCCGGGTTGTTAGAGACCTGCAATGAACAATTTCAAGCTGTACCTCGGCTGGGGTGTGGGCACACTGGGCGCCTCGCTATTGCTCAATGGCTTTTCTTTCCTGGCGCTCTACTATCTAACGACAGTGCTGGGGTTGGGGGCGGCTCTAGCGGGCACACTCATTGGTGCCAGCAAGGTGTGGGATATCTTCACCAATCCGATGATGGGAATGTTGAGCGACCGCAGCGAGACGCGCTGGGGTCGGCGCCGGCCGTTTCTGTTGTTAGGAGCGGCAGTGTCTGGACTGGCCTTTGCGGGTCTTTACTCGCTCGGCACGACTTCTTTGAGTGGCTCGCTGCCGGTCATCACTATCCTGCTGATCGCGCTCGGTACTGGCTACACGATTTTCAATGTGCCCTACATGGCAATGCCAGCCGAGATGCTCGATGACTACCACGAGCGCACCAAGCTGATGTCCTACCGCGTGTTCTTCATCGGTATTGGCACTCTGGTCGGTGGTGCGGCGGGCCAGCGGATCGTGGAACTGGCGGGCGGCGGTGCCGAGGGCTATGCGTTCATGGGTCTGGCTGTCGGCGCCGGCATCTTTGTGTTTATGGCGGCCGCGTTCTTTGGTACCGCTCGCGCACGATTCACGCTGCGTACCAGTGTTCGCTACTCGTTGGCGGAACAGCTGAAGCTCGGGCTGGCAAACCGCCCCTTCGCAATGCTGCTGGGCTGCAAGTTTACTCAGCTGTTCGGGCTTGCCAGCAACACCGCCACAGCCGTATTCGTGATTCGATTTGTCATGGAAAAGGAGAACCCTGGCGCCTGGTTGCTCTGGTTTGGTGTCGCCAGTATGACACTGCAAATCGCATCGATCCCCCTGTGGCTGAAGATTACGAGGCGCTTCGAAAAGCGACTGACTTACATTCTTTCCACTGTTCTGTTCGTGATCGCATCGTTGTCGTGGCTGCTCGCCAATCCGGCGGAACCGTTGTGGTTCTTCGTGTTACGGGCTGCGGTAAAAGGATTCGCCGCCGGTGGCCTGCTGCTCATGGGTCAGTCGATGCTGCCCGACACGATCGAGTACGACTATCGCAGCACGGGTCTACGGCGCGAAGGCATTTATTCAGGCCTGTACAGCATCGTTGAGAAATTGGCGTTTGCGATCTCGCCCGCTATTCTGGGTTTCGCTCTGGCGTACTTTGGGTTTAACTCCAAGGCGCCAACGCAGACGCCTGAAGCTGTCGACGGCATCCGTCACGCAGCTGCTTTCCTGCCTGCGCTCTACTTCGCGCTTAGCCTGCCGTTTCTGTTTGCCTACGGGCTAACAGAAAAGAAGTTGCGCGCGATGCCCGACCCGGCACTCGTCAAATCTGGGTGACATGACACACCGAACGCTGCGCGGCAAGATCGGTTATTTTCGCAATCGTCTGGGGGAGATTGGTCGCGAGTGGTTTACCGTCACGGTGATGCCGGACGGTACCCGGACACTACGCGCGCAATGCGAGATGGACGATGATGTCGTGTTGCGCGATGTCACGTACAGCGTTGATGCCGCCTGGCGTCCACTCGACGCGTTCATTCGGTTGTCAGTCGATGGCCAGTTCGTTGGCAGCTCGTGGTTCAGATTCGTGGACCGTTTGGTCGAGTGCGAGGCTTACACACGGGCCGAGGGTCGAATCTCGCAGCGCGTCGAACTTGCGGCACCGGCGGTCCGTTTCGGCACGCATTCGTTGATTACCGACGGTTGGCATGGTGCGCTATGGCAAAAGAATGGTCCCGCGATTCAGGCCATCCTGGCGCAACCCGCTTCGTCTCACGCGGCGAATGGCGCCACGGGCCCGCTGCTACTGCTCGGCGACAGCAGGCTCAAACGGATCGGCGAGGAACGCCTGCGTGTCCCCGCCGGTGCGTTTGACACAACGCACTTCGAAATCCTACTGGTTGATTTTCCCGCATTGCATTTCTGGGTCACGGCACGCGACGTACAATTAGTGCGCATCGAGTGGCAGCATCTCGATGCCTACTACGAGTTGCTGGAATACGAGGAGACTGAGAGTGCCGCCAGTATCTGAGCCAGTACCGATCTGGGATGTGATCGTCGCGGGGGGCGGTACGGCCGGAATACCGCTGGCGCTCTTTGCAGCGCAACGCGGTGCGCGAGTGCTGGTGCTCGAGCGCAACGACAAGCTGGGCGGCACACTTCATCTGTCATCAGGACAACTGTCCGCAGCAGGCACGCGGCTGCAGGCTGCGCGTGCAATCGAGGATACACCGCAAAAGCACTTCGATGACGCCATGCGGATTTCACATCGCCGCGCAGACGGACCCTATCTTCGCAAAGTGATCGACAATGCCGCGGACACCCTGCACTGGCTGCTCGACAACGGCTTCGAGGTGATGCCCGATCACCCGATCATCTATCTCGCACATGAACCCTACGACCAGCCGCGCACCTATTTTGGTCCGCGCAAAGCCCTCGGTATTCTCGATGCCATGCTGCCGCTCTATCAGGCGCAGGAGCGCGCAGGTCGTGTCCAAACGCTGCTACAGACGACTGTTACGGGAGTGATACAGGATTCAGCGGGTGCCGTTGCAGGAGTTCGCTACGATGACTCGCAGTCTGTCAGTCGCGAAGTCAGGTGTAAGAACATCGTGTTAGCCCTGGGCGGATATGCGCGGCATCCTGAGCGATTCCGGGCCTGGACTCACGACTATCCACTCTATAGCTGGGGCTATGAGCACGCGCGCGGTGATGGCCATCAGATCGGATTGGATGCGGGTGGCACCCTCGAGCACGGCCAGAAGTATTTGTGCACCTTTGCCGGTATCAGGAACCCGAAGGATCCGACGCAGGTCAACGTACTATCGGTGCTGACACCCCAATTGCGAGCGCCGTGGGAAGTTTATGTGAGCCTCGGAGCGAAGCGTTTCCTGCGCGAAGATCATCCGAGTGTCGATGCACGGGAGCGTGCGCTGTTGCACTTGCCCGAGATGTCGTTCTGGGCCATCTACGATCGGGGGATCGCCGACAGCGCGCCGACCCCATTCGTGTTCGGTCTGTCGGCCGAAGAACTTGCCGGCCTGTGGAATGAACACCCGTCCTTCAAGCACGCTGACAGCATTACAGCTCTGGCGGCGGCGTGCCAGCTGGATGCCGCGACACTGACGGCGACCCTCGAGCGTTACAATTCTGCCGTCGCCTCTGGCAAGGACGCCGAGTTCGGCCGCGAGCATCTGCCACAGGCACTGCGTGAACCGCCGTACTACGCCATTTTGCATCATGGGCTGTCGGTGACGGGTTGGGCAGGCCTCGATACGGACGAAGAGCTGCGGGTGTTGAATACCGAGCGCAAACCCATTCCCAACCTTTACGCGGTGGGAGAGTTGCTCGGCTTCGGTCGCGCCAACGGCGATGCGTTTGTCGGCGGTATGGGTTTGCAGCCGGCGCTCACCATGGGACGACTGCTAGGGCAGCGCATGCTTAAGTGGTAGGAACTGGACTGCCGCAAGTGCTAACATAGGTTGCCAGCTAGCGTTTACCAGATCCTGATTGAAGTTTCTTAGGAGTATTACATGGCAGTTGATGAGAAACCCGCGGCCGACGACAACCCGTACGCGCAGTACTACACCGTCAAGAAGGGCGATACTTTGTCGAAGATCGCCGAGGAATACTACGGCGACAAAATGCTGTACCCGCAGATCTTCGAAGCGAATCGCGATCAATTGACCGATCCTAACAAGATCAAGGTCGGACAGAAATTACGAATTCCCTAAAGATGAAGGAGCCAATCAAATGCGAAAAACTACCCCGTGGATCGTGACTCTCGCAGCTGCCGTGCTTTTGGCGGCCTGCGCGGGCCAGAAGGAGCCTGCGACGCAGGCCGTGCAGAAGGCCGAAGCTGCACTTGCAGAAGTTCGCGCCGATGCTGCCCAGTACGCACCCGACAATCTGGCGAGCGTCGAGAGCACGCTAACCAGTCTCAAGGACGCGCTCGCAAAGGGCGACTACAAGGCCGTGTTGGCCGGCGCTGGTGGGCTCACGTCGAGCATCGCAGCGCTCAAGGATGCGACCGCCGCAGGCAAGAGCGCGCAGGAGGCTGCGGTCGCGGCGGCCAATGCCGAGTGGTCCAGCATGGCGGCAGATATGCCGAAGATGGTGGAAGCGATCGGTAGCCGCATCGCCGTGCTGTCGAAGTCCAAGAGGCTACCGAAGGGCATCGATCAGGCGTCGTTCGATGCCGCGAAGTCAGGCTACGAAATGATGCAATCCACCTGGAGCGAAGCCAGCGCAGCCGCTGCCAGCGGCAATGTGGTGGACGCGGTGGCCAAGGCCAAGATGCTCAAGGACAAGGGCGCCGAAGTGATGACGATGTTGAATATGTCCGCCGGCTGATCAGCCGGCGTCGCATGATTCGATCGGGCCGCTGCGCGCGAGTGCAGCGGCCTTTTTTTTCCGTCGCCACGCAACGCGTGGTGCCCATTCAGTGCTGCAAATAGTGATCGAGCCAGCCGAGCACCGTATCGTGCCACAGTAGGCTGTTAGCCGGCTTGAGCACCCAATGATTCTCGTCGGGGAAAAACAGCAGCTTGCTGTCGATGCCCCGGCGCTGCAGCGCCGTGAAGGTGGCGAGACCTTGGCCCTCGGGTACGCGGTAATCTCGCCCGCCGTGGATCACCAGCATGGGCGTACGCCATTTGGTAACGTGATTGACGGGATTGAATTTCTCGTAGGCCTCTGGTCGCTCGAACTGCGGACCGCCGTGCTCCCATTCCGTAAACCACAGTTCCTCGGTGGCGTAATACATCATCCGGTCGTCGAAGATGCCGTCATGGTTGACGATGCAGCGAAAGCGCTCAGGCCAGTTGCCTTCGATCCAGTTCTGCATGTAGCCGCCGTACGATGCACCCAAAGAGCAGGCGCGGTCGCCGTCGAGCCAGTCGTACTTCGCGACAGCCGCCGCGAGGCCACGCTGCAGATCGACGAGTGGTTTGCCGCCCCAGTCACCGCTGATAGAGTCGGTGAACGCCTGCCCATAGCCGGGCGAGCCGTGAAAATCGATGAACACCACGGCATAGCCGTGGCCAGCGTACACCTGCGGGTTCCAGCGCCAGCTCCACGCGTTGGCAAAACTCGATTGCGGGCCACCATGCACGATGAAGGCGATCGGATACTTCGTGCCCGGTTGGTAGTTGTACGGCTTCATGACATAGCCGTGTACTTGCTCGTCGTTCCAGCCGGCAAAGTTGAATTGCTCGTAGTCTGCCATCGATCGTGCGCCAAGCGTGTCGGCGTTGATGTTCGTCAGGCGCTGCGGCACCCGCGCTTCACTGACTTGATACAAGTCATTGGGCGCACCGAGGCTGGCCCAGGAGATCACTGTGCCATCCTTGCCGGGCGAGAATCCCGTGACTTGACCTTCCCTGACGAGCTGGGTTCGCGCGCCGCTGCGAGGATCGATACGGAACAGTGCGACCTGGCCAACGTCGTCGGCGGTTGCCAATAGCGAGCGGCCGTCGGCGGTCACGCCGAGTTGGCCAATCGATCGATCCCAGTCGTTAGTCAGAGCGTGCGCCTTGCCAGTGCGGCTGTCGCGGATCACGACATGGAAGCGGTCGGCTTCGAAGCCGGCTCGCTCCATCGCGAGCCACGCGAGATCGCCGTTGGCGAGATACACTGGTTGCGTATCCCACGCCGGATTATCCGCTGTCAGATTCACAGGCTCGCCAGTGCCATCGGCGGCCACATCGTAGAGATCGAAATTGGTCGACCAGGCTTCGCTGCGATCCGCGAGTCGCGCGCTGAACACGAGGCGCTTGCTGTCTCTACTCCAGGTGTACTCAGCATCGCCACCGAATGGCTTCGAAGGTATGTCCGCATTCACCTTGCCCGAGACATTGATGGCGGCCCCGGCACGACCATCCGCATCCAATTGTGTCGTGAAGAGATTCGAGTGCGTGCCGTTGCGCCAGGTGTCCCAGTGTCGTATGAACAGCTGATCGTAGATCTGGCCCGTCGCTTTGTCCTTCTCACGGGCGGTCAGTTTGTCCTTTGTACACTGCAAATCCTTGCAGTCAGGAAACACCTCGACACTGAATGCGATGCGCGTGCCGTCTGGCGCTGGTTTGAGCGAGCCGACCTCGAGTGGCAGGTCGGTGATTTGCACGGCCTCGCCACCATTTAGCGACAGCCGCCAGATCTGTGACGAACCCGACCGTGCAGAGAGAAACCAGAGTGTGCGGCTATCTGGCGCCCAACGCGGGTCGGAGTCGTTAGCCGGATCCCGGGTGAGCTGGCGCGGGCTCGCATTCCTGGCCGTCAGATCCAGCAGCCAGATATCGCTGCGCCCCTGGTTGGCCGCGAGATCGGTTGCACGCACCGCGAAAGCCACATAGCGTCCGTCGGGTGAGACCTGCGGATCAGAGACTCGCTTCATGGTGACGAGATCTTTGGCAGTGAAAGGCTGGCGCGTCTCCGCTGCAGCGGCGAGGCCGGACAATGACAGCGTGACACACGCCAGCAGCGCGTGGCGGATCTGGTTACGACCGATCATGCGGCGTCTCCGATGAGTCTTTTGGATGAGAACAGCATTCTAAGCTGGCACGATACACATGTCAGGTTTTCGATCAGGAGCAGAGCATGCCCACAGTGTTTATCACCGGGGCGAGTCGTGGCCTTGGCCTGGAACTCGCCCGTCAATACGCCGCCGACGGTTGGCGTGTCATCGCGACCTGTCGGAGCCCCGCAACGGCGGACGAGTTGAATCAACTTGCGGCTGCGTCGGGCATGCAGGTCTTCGCACTCGATGTCGCGAGTGGCACGTCGATCGAATCGGCCCGGCAAACGATGTCGGGAGTGCCGATCGACGTGCTGCTGAACAATGCCGGGTTGTTTGGTCCGAAGGCGGGAGCAGACAAGGATCTCGGTCAGAGCTTTGGTAGCATTCGTTACGAGGTGCTCGAGGAAGTCTGGCGCACCAACACGGTCGGGCCGCTGCGCATCACCGAAGCACTGATTGAGAACCTTGCCAGCAGTAGTCAGCGCAAGGTTGTTACGATATCGAGCGGCATCGCGTCGATCGCCTCGACGGAAGGCGGTCTGTATGCCTATCGATCGAGCAAGGCGGCCGTCAATATGATCATGGCGACGCTGGCGAAGGATCTGGCGCCGCGCGGCGTGCACACGCTCGCGGTCTGTCCGGGTTGGACGCGTACGCGCATGGGGGGCCAGAACGCACCACTTACGGCGCAGATCAGCGTCACAGGCATTCGCGCCCGAGTTGCCGAGCTGGATGCAACGATGTCGGGCCAGTTCCGCCTGTATGATGGCAGCTTGTTAGCCTGGTAGCGTAGCCTGCGCAGTACCGAGTTCAGCTGCCGCAATGATCCAAGGCTCTGCGCGCGCGGCAGCGATCCAGGTCGTGAGATGCGGATCTGCGAGAGCGGTTTGCATGTAGGAGTGAGTAGACGGCGTGAAATGTTCGCCATAGGTGCGGAAGCGCAGTACGACCGGAGCGTACATCGCGTCGGCCATCGAATACTCGCCAAACAACCACGGCCCGCCAGCACCAAAGCGCTGGCGGCAGTCCGCCCAGATGGTCTCAATTCTGGCGATCTCACGTGTTAGTGAAGGCGTCGGCGGCACGCGCCGCTTCTCGGCTCGCGCGTTCATCGGCCAGCGTTCTCGGAGCGTCGCAAAGCCGGCGTGCATCTCCGCGGAAACGGCTCTGGCGATCGCGCGTGCCGTCGCATCGGTGGGTAGGCCACGTCCAGTCAGCTCGCAAGCGTACTCACAGATTGCTAACGAGTCCCAGATGGTGAGCGCACCGTGATGGAGCACCGGCACACGTCCCGACGGGCTACAGTCAGCAACTTCGCGTGCGAATTCCGGCGAATCGAGAGTGAGTGTTCGCTCCGCCAGTTCGAGTTCGAGATGGCGCATCAAGAGCCAGGGACGCAGCGACCAGGAAGAGTAATTCTTGTTACCGAGGACGAGTGTGAGTTCTGCCATGAGATACAGATTGCCCGTTCGCGGCGCGTGCTTCAAGTCGCTAGAATGTCAGATATGTCCGTCGCTATCCGTGCCGTCTGCTTCGATCTCGACAATACGCTGTGGGATTCCGACGTCGTAATCGGCCGTGCCGAGCTTCGACTGCGTGACTGGCTCGAACGACACTACCCGCTGCTGCCGCAGGCTTATTCGGTCGCCGAGATGCGCGCGGAGCGGTTGCGACTGATCCAGGCGGAGCCACAGGCGGCGCACGATCTGAGCTATGTGCGTCGTGAATGCCTGGCTCGGCACGCGGCTGCCGTGGGCTATGGTCGCGATGTCGCAGAGCAGGCGTTCGAGGTCTTTCTGACCGCACGGAACGAGCTTGAGCTGTTTGCTGATGTCAGGAGTGCGCTGGCACGATTGGGGCAGCGTTACACACTCGCCAGCCTGACCAACGGCAATGCTGATCTCGTGCGAATCGGCATTGGAGACTGGTTCGCGGTGTCGCTCACAGCGGCCGATGTCGGCGCCGCCAAACCGCATGCACACGCGTTCGAGCGGACATTGCAGGCGTTGGCGCTCGATGCGCCCGAGGTCGTTTACGTCGGCGACGATCCGCACCTGGACATTGCCGGCGCGCGCGCAGCCGGTCTGCGCACCGCCTGGATGAATCGAAAAAGCGCGGATTGGCCGGAGGAACTATCACCGGCAGACTATGTCGTGACCGGTTGTCACGAGCTCGTGAGCGTGCTCAACGCTGTGTGATTTCGAACAGTTCCTCGTTGGGGCCGCGCACCAGCATCAGGCGCGCATCACCGACAAACGTTGGCGGTGTCTCGACGTGCGCGTCGATGGCCCGGAGTCGCGTATGCAACGCGTCGAGGTCCTCGCAGCTATGCTGGAACATGCCAACCCCGAGCCGCGA
>JAGRJB010000135.1 GCA_020442965.1 Pseudomonadales bacterium | reverse complement strand
TGTTCGATGAATTCCGGCTGGCCCTCCTCGACCATCAGAATAGCCTTCTTGCCGCTGGCGAACTGTCTGAACTCCTCTGGCACAAGCGGGTAGGTCACGTTCAATACGTACAGCGGAATCTGCGAGCGGCCAAAGCTGTCGGCGAGGCCTAACAGTTCAAGTGAGCGCAGCACGCTGTTGTAAAGACCACCCTGCAGCACGATGCCGATATCGCCGTGTGGGCCGTCGAGCAGTTCGTTGAGTTTCTCGCGCCGAATGTACTCCAGCGCCGCTGGCCAGCGTTGCGAAATCTTATGCTGCTCCTGTTGAAAAGTGGCCGGTGGCAGAATGATGCGATCGATGTTCCGCTCAGGCCTTTCCAGAGCCTCCGCCGTGGTGAATCGCGGCCGGCGATTATCCTTGGCGCGGAAAGTTCCGAATACGTGACAGGCACGGATGCGTAGCATCAGCATGACGGGCGTATTGCTCGCTTCCGATAATTCGAATCCCTGTTCGACGGCGGCAACGATTGCTGGCAGGTTGGGTTTGGGATCGAGCAGCCACATCTGCGACTTCATCGCAAAAGCATGGGTGCGCTCCTGCATGATGCTGGCACCCTCGCCGTAGTCCTCACCCACAATGATCATTGCGCCACCGACGACACCAGCCGAAGCCAGATTGCCGAGCGCATCCGAAGCAACATTGGTGCCAACCGTAGACTTCCAGGTCACGGCGCCGCGCAGCGGATAGTTGATGGATGCGCTAAGCATCGCAGCGGCGCTCGCTTCACTTGCACTCGCCTCGAAATGGACTCCCAGTTCCCCGAGTATGTCGTGAGCGTCTGCCAACACGTCCATCAGGTGCGAAATAGGCGCGCCCTGGTAGCCGCCGACGTAGGAAACGCCAGATTGCAGCAGCGCCTTGGTGACGGCGAGAATGCCTTCGCCATGGAATTCCTGTCCTGCGCCAAGCCGAAGCGATTCCACTTCTTTGGCAAATGACCGCTCAGCCATACTCTATCCCCCGCTCATGCCGTGGCTGAACAAGTCTACTACGACTGCGATCGCTCGCATCATCGGTCAACTTACCGTCACACAGCGGTGGTACGCGTTGCGCCAGCAGGCGCTTGCGGGCATCGACAACGCTTGATCTGGTGAGGGTCCATCGCCCAGTATGGGGCTGGTCGACTGCAAATTCACCGGGATACCCATGACCGTCACCGCAATCGTTCTCATCAAAGCACAAACCGATAAGGTCTCGGAACTTGCGCAGCGCCTGGTCGAAGTCGACGGGGTGACCGAGGTGTTTTCGGTGGCGGGGCAACACGACCTGGTTGCGATCGTGCGCGCAACGGACAACGAGAAACTGGCGGTTGTCGTTAGCGATCGAGTGCGCAAGCTCGGCGGCATCGCCAATTCCGAGACCCTGATCGCCTTCCGCACCTACTCCAAGGGTGAACTGGAAGCCGCGTTCTCGATCGGTCTGGACTAACCGCTCTCGAAGCAACCATCTTGACCCCATCAATTTACTTGACATTTAAAATATTTAGATCTAAATATCTTCTGCAATAGAGCCATGCTCGGGAGAATAGTGCATGAAACGTGTCGTGTGCCTGGGCGGCGGTCCTGCCGGCCTCTATTCGTCCATTCTCCTCAAGAAGGCGCTACCCAAGGCGCAAATCGAAGTGTACGAGCGCAATCGACCGGATGACACATTCGGCTGGGGCGTTGTGTTCTCGGACAAGACCATGGCGGGCTTTCGCGACGTGGACCGCGAGACGCACGATGCAATCGTGGCGGACTTTCACCACTGGGACGATGTCGTCGTGCATTTCAAAAGCGAATCCATGCGCTCCAGCGGCCATGGGTTCTGCGGCATCGAGCGCAAGCGGTTGCTGAGTATCATGCAGGAGCGCGCCCGCGACCTCGGGGTCGAGCAGACCTTCGAGTATGAAGTAGACCCGACCGAGCTCGATCGCTTTCGCGACGCCGATCTGTTGGTAGCCGCGGACGGCGTCAACAGTCGAATCCGCAACCACTTCGCGGATGTGTTCGCACCCGCGATCGATGTGCGCAAGTGTCGTTTCATCTGGTTAGGTACGAAGCAGAAGTTCCCGGCGTTCACGTTCGCATTCGAACAAGCAAAGCACGGTTGGTTCCAGATTCATGCCTATCAGTTCAGTCGCGATCTGGCAACGGTGATCGTCGAGACGCGCGAGGAGACCTGGCTCGCAGAGGGTCTCGATAGGTTCGATACGGACGAGTCGATAGCATTCTGCGAAAAATTGTTTGCCAAGTACCTCGACGGCCATCGATTGATGAGCAACGCACGTCATCTGCGCGGTTCGGCGTGGTTGAACTTCAACCGCGTGCTGTGCGACAAGTGGTTTCACGAGAATATCGTCTTGATCGGCGATGCGGCGCATACCGCACACTTCGGCATTGGCTCCGGTACCAAGCTCGCGATGGAAGACGCGATTTCGTTGGTACAGCAAGTCGCTACCGCAACCGATGTACGCAAGGGTCTTGAGATTTATCAGGCGGACCGCAGCCTCGAAGCGCTCAAATTGCAAAGCGCGGCGCGCAATCGTATGGAATGGTTTGAAAATGTGGCGCGCTACGTACAGCAACCACCGCAGCAGTTTGCCTACAATCTGTTGACGGGCAGCCAGCGGATCGGTCACGCGAATCTGCGGCTGCGTGATGCGCGTTTTGTCGACGGCTACGAGCAATGGTTTGCACGCGAGCAGGGGACTGCCGCGACGCCGCGGCCGCCGATGTTCCTACCGCTGACGATCGCCGGCATGCGCGTGGCGAATCGTGTCATCGTCTCGCCGATGGCGCAATATGAAGCAACCGACGGGCTGCCTGACGACTGGCACCTGGTGCACTATGGGTCGCGCGCGTTGGGTGGCGCCGGGCTGATGTTTACCGAAATGACTTGTGTATCCCCGCGAGGACGCATCACGCCCGGTTGCACCGGACTGTGGAACGATGCGCAGCGCGACGCCTGGCACCGGATCGTGAGCTTCGTGCATCAGAATTCACCTATCAAGTTCTGTATGCAGTTAGGCCATGCGGGGCGTAAAGGATCAACACAACTGGGATGGGAATCGATCGATCACCCATTGCCGCAAGGTAATTGGCCGCTCTTGTCAGCCTCGCCACTCCCCTATTTGCCGGGCACCAGTCAAACGCCACGACAGATGACGCGCTCCGACATGGATGAGGTGCGGGAGCAGTTCGTCGCGGCCGCACAGCGCGCGTTGCAGGCGGACTTCGACATGCTGGAGTTGCACTTCGCGCACGGCTATCTGCTCGCGAGCTTTCTCTCGCCGCTTACTAACATCCGTACCGACGAATTCGGGGGCGACGTCGACGGACGGCTACGCTATCCGCTGGAAGTGCTCGCTGCGGTGCGCAGGGTTTGGCCGCGCGAACGACCCTTGTCGGTGCGGATCTCGGCGACCGACTGGGCCCCCGGCGGGCTGTCCGAAGATGATCTCATCGTGATTGTTAGAGCCTTCAAGGATGCGGGCAGCGATGCTATCGATGTTTCGACCGGTCAGACCGTTCCGCATCAGCAACCGGTCTACGGGCGGATGTATCAAACGCCGCTGGCCGACAAAATTCGCAATGAAGTCGGTATCACGACGATTGCAGTCGGCAATATCTACGAGGCCGATCACGTGAACACGATTATCGCCGCGGGCCGCGCCGATCTCTGTGCGTTGGCGCGGCCACATCTCGCTAACCCCGCCTGGACGCTGCATGCTGCGGCCGAGCAGAACTACGTCGATCAGCATTGGCCAGCTCCGTATCTCAACGGCAAGTCGCAACTCGAGCGCAATCTCGAACGCGCCGCGCAGACGGTCGGGCCGGTTTAGCGATGAAGCAAGCGGGCGAACAGCTCAAGGGCCGACACGCCGTGATTACGGGTGCCGGTCGCGGTATCGGTGCGGCGATTGCGCGCGCGCTGGCCGGAGCGGGTGCGCAGCTCACACTGTTAGGACGTACGGCAGCGAGTTTGGCAACGGCCGCGGAGAGCCTTGCCGGGGCGCGTACCAATTGCCAGACGGCTGATGTCACCGACGCCGTTGCCGTCAAAGCGGCCGTGGTCGAGGCGCGCCAGCGCCTGGGGCCCGTCAACATCCTGATCAACAACGCAGGTCAGGCCGCGAGCGCGTCGCTCGTCAAGACAGACGACGCGCTTTGGCAGGCGATGCTGGCGGTCAATCTCACCGGCAGCTTTTTACTGATGCGCGAGTGTCTACCGGACATGGTAACGGCCAACTTCGGGCGCATCGTAAACATTGCGAGTACGGCGGGCTTGAAAGGCTATGGCTATGTCGCCGCGTATTGTGCGGCCAAACACGGCGTGATCGGTTTGACGCGCGCCACGGCGCTCGAGCATGCCAAACGAAACATTACGGTCAATGCCGTCTGCCCCGGGTACACCGACACGGATATTGTTAGTGAATCGATCGCCAACATCAGCGCCAAGACCGGACGCACGCGGGAGGAGGCGCTCGTCGAACTGGTCGCGGTCAATCCACAGGGACGCCTCGTGACTCCAGCGGAGGTTGCGAACACCGTGCTCTGGCTCTGCTGTCCTGGCGCCGAAAGCGTCACCGGCCAAAGCATCGCCATCGCAGGTGGAGAGGTTGTCTGACGTGGCGCGCGACAACTGTAGCAGCGCAGACGCGGCCGGCCGCGCATTGTCGAGGAGCGATGACAGTGGCGATCTCGAAACCCGCGCCACCGAAGCACACCACGAATCGTTGCGATTGTGGCTCCGCATGCTCGCTTGTACGAATCTGATCGAAACGACTATCCGACAGCGCCTGCAGGCTCGTTTTGGGACGACGTTGCCTCGATTTGATCTGCTGTCGCAGCTCGAACGGGCACCGAACGGGCTCAAGATGGGTGAGCTGTCGCGGCGCATGATGGTGACCGGCGGCAACGTCACCGGCATCGCCGATGCGCTGGAGGCGGAAGGCCTGGTGACACGAATCGCGGATCTGACCGACAGGCGTGCCTCGCGCGTCAAGCTCACAGCCGGCGGTCGTCGCCTGTTTCAGCGCATGGCGGGCGAGCATGAACAATGGGTGATCGAGTTGTTCGGGGGTGTCGACGCAAGCGGCAAACAACAACTCGGCGGTTTGCTGGCACAGCTCAAGCAGCACGTTGGGCGTTCGATCGGCTAGGTATTGCATAGGAGTCATACACAGAGGTGCAACCAACAACAATGACAGCAGAGTCCTATGTCGCCACCCACTTCCTCTGGAGCGTCCATGATCGGGTCGGCACGATTACACTCAATCGCCCGGAGCGGAAGAATCCGCTGACCTTCGAGTCCTATGCCGAACTGCGCGATCTGTTTCACGCATTGGGGGCGGCGCCGGGAGTCCGCGCGGTGGTGCTCACGGGTGCAGGTGGCAACTTCTGTTCGGGCGGCGACGTCCACGACATCATTGGCCCGCTCACCAGAATGAACGCCGGCGAACTGCTGCGCTTTACGCGGATGACAGGCGATCTGGTCCGAGCGATGCGCGAATGCCCGCAGCCGTTGATCGCTGCCGTGGATGGTGTCTGCGCGGGTGCCGGTGCGATACTCGCAATGGCGTCCGATCTTCGCATCGCGACGCCACGCGCCAAGACCGCGTTCCTGTTTACGCGGGTCGGTCTCGCAGGCTGTGACATGGGTGCGTGTGCGATCCTGCCGCGTATCATTGGGCAGGGGCGCGCATCCGAGTTGTTATATACCGGCCGATCGATGAGCGCGGCGGAAGGCGAGGCGTGGGGCTTCTACAATCGGGTCGTCGACCCCGATCAGCTAAGTGTCGCCGCCACCACGCTCGCGACGGAACTCGCGCACGGCCCGTCTTTTGCGCACGGTATGACCAAGCGGATGTTGCATCAGGAGTGGAGTCTGTCGATCGAGGCCGCGATCGA
>JAGRJB010000134.1 GCA_020442965.1 Pseudomonadales bacterium | reverse complement strand
GGGATGCAGCCGACGTTGAGACACACCCCGCCCAGCGTGGGCCATCTTTCGACCAACGTGACCTTGAGCCCCAGGTCGGCCGCTCGAAACGCGGCGGTATAACCGCCCGGGCCGGCACCTAAAACCAACAATTGCACCTTGCGATCGTGCGGTTCATCGATCGACGTTGGCGCGGTCGCGGGCGCGGCTGGCTCGGCCCGTGGTGTAGCCGCCGCGGGCTTGGCCGCCGCCGTGGACGCGGGCGCCGCCGCTACGGATGTCGCCGTCGATGCAGACTTGCTTGAACCAGCCTTGGCATCGACACGCATGATCAGGCTACCGCTGCGGACTTTGCCCCCCACCTTGACGAGCACTTCGGCGACTTCACCGGCGACATTTGACGGCACGTCCATCGTGGCCTTGTCGCTCTCGAGCGTCAGCAGAGGCGTTTCGAGCTCGATGTCATCACCGGGCTTGACGAGGATGTCGACCACAGCGACTTCATCAGGCGTACCGAGATCCGGCACTAACACATCGACCTTGCTCACGGCACGGCCTCGATCAGGCCCTTGACATCGGCGAGCTTTGCCGCGAGATATGTCGTGAAACGTACCGCCGCCGCACCGTCGACCACCCGATGATCGTAGGAAAACGACAGCGGCAACATCAGGCGCGGCACGAAGCCACCCTGTTCGTTGAAAATGGGCTTCAACGCAGCTCGCGAGACACCGAGGATCGCCACTTCCGGCGCATTGATGATCGGCGTGAAAGCCGTCCCGCCGATACCGCCGAGACTTGATATCGTAAAAGTCCCGCCTTGCATGTCGGCGGCGACCAGTTTTCCGTCACGCGCCTTTTCGGAAAGCTCGCCGAGCGACCGTGCCAGCTCGTAGATATCTTTGCGATCAGCGTCACGAATGACCGGCACTAACAGTCCGCCTGGCGTATCGGCTGCGAAGCCAAGATGGATGTACTTTTTGACGACCAGGTTCTCGCCACTTTCGTCCAACGATGCGTTGATGAGCGGGAACTGCTGCAAGGCCTGAACACACGCGCGCAAGATAAATGCCAGCGGGGTGAGCTTGATGCTCTCTGCCTCCGTCTTCTTCTTGAGACTCTTGCGGGTTCTTTCGAGTTCGGTGATATCGGCTTCGTCGAACTGCGTGACGTGGGGGAGATTGACCCACGACGCATGCAGGCGCGGGCCCGAGATCTTCTGCACACGCGACAGCGGCCTGATATCGACCTTGCCGAACGCGGCGAAGTCGACACTCGGCACTTTTGGCAGTGCCGCGCCGCGCGCACCTGCGCCACTCGCCAGCGCGGTCTTCACGAACGCTTTTACATCATCGTGCAGTACCCGGCCTTTGTCGCCGCTACCCTTGACGCGCCCCAGGTCGACTCCCAGTTCGCGCGCCAATTTGCGGACCGATGGGCTCGCGTGCGCTCGCGAGAACCCCAGCTCGTCGACCGCCGCGCCCACTGGGCGCTGCGCCGACTGGGCAGCCGTGGCTACGTCAGGTGATTTCGGGGCCGCAGAAACTTGCGGCGGCGTCGGGGTCGTGGACTCTTGGGCAGACAGCGCGGTAGTTCCTGCTGATGCAGTGACTGCCGCTGTCGCGGTGGTTGCGACTGGTGCCGCCGCGTCGGCTTTGACCGTCGCGATCAGATCACCGGCGCGAACGTTGTCGCCCTTGGCGACGTGCACCTTCTGAACTTCTCCGGCGACGGTCGAGGGTACGTCCATCGTCGCTTTGTCTGTCTCGAGGGTCAGCAGCGGTGTATCGACTTCAATCTTGTCGCCCGCCTTGACTAACACGTCGATCACGGCGACCGAGTCGAAATCCCCCATATCGGGGACGTGTACTTCCTGTTCGTTGCTCATGGCTGATCAGACCGTCACTGGGTTAGGCTTGGCGGGATCGATACCAAGTTTCGCGATCGCGGCAGTCACCTTCTTCGCCTCGACAAGTCCTTCTGCCGCGAGCGCGTGCAACGCGGCCACAGCGATGTAGTTTCGATCGACCTCGAAATGCTGTCGCAAGGGCGCACGTGCATCGGATCGACCGAAACCGTCGGTACCCAGCGTCACGTAACGACCGGGTATCCACTGCCGTATTTGATCGGGCACGATGCGCATGTAGTCCGTTGCAGCCACGAAGGGACCGTCCGCCTTGTCGAGCAGCTGCTGAACATAGGGAATGCGGCGCTCATCGGCGGGGTGCAACATGTTCCAGCGTTCACAATCGAGCGCCTCGCGCCGCAGTTCGCCGAAGCTCGGTACCGAATAGATATCCGCCGACACACCGAACTCTGTCTCTAACAATTCGGCCGCTGCCTGACACTCGCGCAGGATCGTTCCCGACCCCATCAAGGTGGCGCGCAGCTTCTTGCGGCCGCCCGTCTGCAGTTTATACATGCCCTTGAGGATGCCCTGTTCGACACCTTTGGGGAGCGGTGGCTGCACGTAGTTCTCGTTCATCACCGTGATGTAGTAATAGACCGATTCGTTTTCAGCGAACATCCGCCGCATGCCATCCTGAATGATGACCGCCAGTTCGTACGCGAACGTCGGATCGTAGGTCACGCAATTCGGTACCGTGGACGCCAGAACCTGGCTGTGGCCGTCCTGATGCTGCAGGCCCTCGCCGGCAAGCGTCGTACGACCTGCGGTGGCTCCTAACAAGAAACCTCGCGTCCGCATGTCGCCAGCCGCCCAGGCGAAGTCACCGACTCGCTGGAAGCCGAACATTGAATAGAAAATATAGAATGGCACCATGTGCACGCCATGATTGGCATAAGCGGTGCCAGCAGCGAGCCAGGAACACATGGAGCCCGCCTCATTGATGCCCTCCTCGATCATCTGCCCCTTCTTGTCCTCGTGATAGGACATGAGCTGATCTGCGTCTTGCGGGGTGTAGAGCTGCCCTACCGACGAATAGATGCCAATTTGCCGGAACAGACCCTCCATGCCGAAAGTCCGTGCCTCATCGGGAACAATCGGCACGATATTCTTGCCGATTTTCTTGTCCTTGAGGAGCACCGACAAGATCCGCACGAATGCCATGGTCGTCGAAATCTCGCGATCACCAGTGCCCTCGAGCATTGCGCTGAACGCCTCGAGTTCAGGCACGACCAACGGCGCAGCATCATTGCGCCGCACGGGCAGATAGCCGCCCAGATCGCGACGACGTTGTCGCATGTACTGCAGCTCTTCGCTGTCATCGGCCGGTTTGGTGAACGGCAGGCGTTCAATTTCCTCGTCGGTGATCGGAATATTGAAACGATCGCGAAAGTGGCGCAGACCTTCCGTATCGATCTTCTTCTGTTGGTGCGCGATCATCATGCCCTCGCCGGACTTGCCCATGCCATAGCCTTTGACGGTCTTGGCTAGGATCACGGTAGGCTGACCCTTGTGGTTAGCAGCCGCCCAGTACGCGGCAAACACCTTGCGCGGATCGTGACCGCCACGGTTCAAGCGCCAGATATCATCATCCGACATGTTGGCGACCATCGCTTTCAGCTCGGGATTCTTGCCGAAGAAATGCTCGCGCGTATATGCGCCGCCCTTGGCTTTGTAGTTCTGATACTCACCGTCGACACATTCTTCCATCACCCGGCGCAGCAGCCCGTCCTTGTCCTTGGCAAACAACGGGTCCCAGCGCCCGCCCCAGAGCACCTTGATCACGTTCCAGCCGGCG
>JAGRJB010000133.1 GCA_020442965.1 Pseudomonadales bacterium | reverse complement strand
GCGTGATGAATACCGACAACATGTCAGTGGTTGGCGAGACGATCGACTACGGGCCCTGCGCCTTGATGGACGAGTTTGCGGCCGCAAAAGTGTTCAGCTCGATCGATCGGCACGGGCGTTACGCCTGGAACCAGCAGCCTGCGATCGCACATTGGAATCTCACGCGGTTCGCCGAAACACTGTTGCCACTCATCGATCCGCGTGAGAACCGCGCCGTCGAACTGGCCAAGGAGTGCTTGACGATGTTCGAGCCGCAGTTCACGTCGCGGTTCTTCGAGGGCCTGCGTGCCAAGCTTGGCCTGGCCACTCGCAGCGATGCAACGGACGAATTTTCGGATGCGACTCTGCGTATGCTCGAGCAGCAGTCCGCGGACTTCACGCAATTCTTCGATCGCCTGACCAAACTCGCGGCCGGTGCACCTGAGTCGCCGCTGCTGGATATTGTTGAAGCGCGCGCGCCTTTGGAGCAGTGGCTCGAACAATGGCAAGCGCTACGCAGAGCAGATCCGCTCGACCTGGCGCAGATGCGTGCTGCCAATCCAATGTTGATCGCACGCAATCACCGCGTCGAGCAAGCCATCGATGCAGCCGAGAGTGGCGCCGACTACTCCCTATTCCGGCGACTGGCGCAGGCGCTCACAACACCGTTCGACGTGCTGCCCGCCAACGCGGATCTGCTCACGCCGCCACGACTCGATGAACGCGTCCAAGAGACCTTCTGTGGTACGTGACGCAAATCGTACGTGCCAATCTCGACACACACCGATCGGACCGCTAGTCGTACTTTGGTGGCCCGAGTTCCGTGGCGTCCGTTGAGGCAATCGTTACCGGCTCACGCAGTTTTCTACTACGTGGTCGAGCCGATTCGCTGGCACAACCGGCCGCAGCGTCCAGCGGTTTCGTAAACCGTTGCTTCCACTTGGAGCGCTGTTCGCCCTGACGGTGGGTATCTTTGGCCGCTCAGCAGCGCGGCGCTCTATGTTCGCGTGCTAACACCCAGTGGCAGAGTCTGGCCCAGCAACCGCCCGAGCGACAGCGCCGGTGTGACAGACATGCCGCCGACATACGCCTTGCCGGACGTTTGACTGTGCCCGAGCGCTTCGCCCACCGCGTATAGCCCAGTGATGGGGTTACCGTGAACGTCGAGGACTCGCAGACGAGCGTCGACCGCAATACCCACGTTCGACGTGATGGCGAAGCCTTGCATTCGTATGGCGTAGAAAGGTGCCGTGGTGATCTGCGCCGGCAAATGCTCACGACCCCATGCGTCGTGACCGTTGACGAGATCGTCGTTGTAGCGACTAACGGTGTACTCGAGACCCCGCGCGTCGATGCCAGCCCGTCTTGCCAACTCGCCCAAGGTCGCGGCCGAATAGAACACAGCTTGCTTCGCGGCCGCGTTGCGAATTTTGTCTCGTGTCCAGTCCTTTATGCCGGGCGGCGCCTTTGCAAGCATCGGCTCATCGAAGACGATCCAGTAACGTTGGTCGGGCTGCGGCAGCAACGCATGCTCGCGCTCGTTGACGCTTGGCTCGTCTTCACGGACGAAGCGCTCGCCGCGCACGTTCACATAGATTTCCCACGGCGCACGTCGATCGGGCCAGGTCTCGAAACTGGCCGCGATCCCCGCGGGTGACGACTCATCCGTTGGCACGGCACCGAAACTGGTTAGATACATCGAGCGGCCGCGAAGATAGCCACCGACGGACTGCGCAAGTTGCAACCCGGCTCCTTGAGAAAATGGGTACGCGGCATCAATGTGCTGCTTATAGCCGTCGAGCTTTTCCCAGAGGAGGGGATTGGAGGAATAGCCGCCACTTGCCAGCAACACCTTGCGCCCTTTGTAGCTATGCTCCGCGCCGTCGTGTGTCGCCCGCACGCCCTCCAAGGCGCCGGAATCGCTGGTCAACAGAGCTGTAACCGGGCTGTCCAACAGGAGCTCGATTCTACCTTGCTTGCGCTCAGTCTCGAGCTGCTGTGTCAGTACCGCGAGGATCGAGCGCCCGCCGTCCTTACCCCAGTAATAGCGGCGTTCACTGTAGAACTCATGACCGAGTCCCATCACCGGATGCCCAGCCATGGGCTCAAGACCGATGCTCATGAGCCAATCGACAGTCGGTCCTGCTTGGTCGACCGCAAGCCGCACGATCTCTGGATTCGCCGAACCCTCGGAGATGCGCATGACGTCGTCGAAATGCGCATCAGCGCTGTCCTTGATACCGAGAGACTGCTGCAATCGTGTCCCAGCGGCACTCATCTGGCCGGTCGAGAAATGCAGTGTGCCGCCGATGACTGGCGCGGAATCGAGAACCAACACGCGACCGCCGCGTCGCGATGTAAACAGCGCCGCTGGCAGCCCGGCAGTGCCCGCGCCGACGATGATCAAGTCATACGCATTGCTGGGCGATGGCTCAGCGCTCCGCATCGCCGCGGCAAATCCTCGTCGAGGCTGAAGAGCAGCGAACGAAACTGCACCGGCAAGCACGCTGCGGCGATCAATCATTTCAGACTCCAGTCTCGCTACTGTCCCACCACGACAGTATCAGACGCAGCGATCAACATCCACGGCGTGCTATCGGGCGCCACGAGTGTGATCGAGTGCTCACCGAATTCGTTAGGCAGCACGTCGCTGACTTGCGTGGCACCCGCCTTCAGGACCGCTTCGCGCACCTTTTCGATATCGTGCACACGCCAGGAGTAGAGACAAAGGCCTAATGCGCCGGGCCGCGATGCCGCCCGTAGATCCGGCATCTCGATACTGTCGCGGAAGCTGAAGAAGATCACGCGACCCGAACGTTTGCCGAGCCCCTCGCCGCCGCGCGGGTCGTCGAAGCGATGCATGTGAAAGCCCTCGCCTTCTGCTAATTGAAAAATATCCTTCCCCGAGGAGCCGATCTCGTTGTAGGGAGTGTCAAAATTCCCCGACTTAACCATCCCCAGCACTTTGTCATAGAAGTCGAAAGCGTCGCGCGGCACACCTCGTGTCACCACGCAGCAATGCGTGAACTGGCTGCCCTGCAACATCGAGCCAGAATTCACTCTGCCATAAAGCGGGCTTGGGAAATCGGCGCGCTCGAACAACACTTGCCGATAATGCGGCTGCAGGATCGCCATTTCGACCGCCGCGCTGATCACGCCACGAAATGCCTCACGAGATGTACCGGGCGCGGGCACCGCGTCGGGATGAAAGATCTTGATTGGCGCGCCACTGTCACGCCGGTACTTGGCGTGTGCGATGATGCGACTGATCTTCAAAACTTCGGCCGCGGTCCAACGATTGCCTGCGGTTTTGAAAGGCGTGAGCCCGAGCCCGGGTCCGCTCGAATGCTCCCATTGCATCAGGCGGATCAGGCCGTGATCGGCATCCTGATGCCACATCCGCACCATCCGCCCGGCGCTGCTGACGCCATAGAGTTGCTGGGCCGTCGCGGCATCGAGTGAACCAATGTCACGCACACGATAGCCAAACAACTCCCAGTAGCCGATCGCCGCAATCAGATCTGGTACGCCGATTGAGGCGTCGAGCGCGCCACCGACAACGTGCGACTCATCGACCATTCGACGCCCCCTCAGTCGAAGCTGTAGCTGACGGTTACGCCCGCTTGGCGCAGTCGCGGCAACCAGTCGACGGCGGTGCGACGAAACGTCACCGGATCAAGATAGCGGAAGCCATTCACCGCTTCCTCGGCGTTGAACAGGTTTTTGACCCACAGCGTTCCCTTCCAATGGTCGTTGGACAATGAAGCACTCAGATTGACGCGCGTGCGAGGATCGGCCCAGATCAGATTCTGAATCGCCGCGTAACGTCGTGATTCGTAGACCACGTCGAGTCGCGATTCGAATTCGACACTGGAGCCGAATGGCATCGACTGCGCGGAGCTTATCCGGGATTTTGTGTGC
>JAGRJB010000132.1 GCA_020442965.1 Pseudomonadales bacterium | reverse complement strand
GAGCGAGGACTGCGCGACGACGGATACGCGGTCGACTGGGTACATGACGGCGTCGCTGCCGCCGCGGCATTGAAGGACACGCAGGCCTGCTACGCCTTGGCCTTGCTCGATTGGGGATTGCCCGGGAGGGATGGGCTCTCGGTTCTCAAGGCACTACGCCAGTCGGGCAACGCCATGCCGGTACTCATGATTACCGCGCGCGACGACTTGGACGATCGCGTCGCAGGGCTGGATGGCGGTGCTGACGACTACCTGGTGAAGCCGTTCGAATTCGACGAATTAAAGGCGCGTATCCGTAGCCTCTTGCGCCGTCGCGAGCGGCGCGCTCAATCCGCGTTGAGCCACGGGGACCTAACGCTGGACCCCATTGCCCACGCCGTCAAGCTGCGCGATGCATCGATCCTCTTGAGTCCGCGCGAGTTTGCACTGCTGTATGCTTTGCTGGAACGGCCAGGGGCGGTGCTCTCTCGCCAGCAGCTAGAGGAACACATTTACAGCTGGTCAGACGCGGTCGAGAGTAACGCGGTCGAATTCATCATCCACGGCGTGCGCAAGAAACTTGGCGCCGCAGTGATTGAGAACGTGCGCGGGGTTGGGTGGCGGATTGGCGACCAGTCGTGACCTCACTGCGCAGAAGGCTGATCGTCTCGCTTTGGCTGGCGCTGCTGGTCGTCGGCACCGTGTCGGCAGCGTTCACATACTTGCAGACACAGCGAGAGACCAACGACATGCTCGATCATCAGATGGAGCAGGTAGCAACCTTTCTGGATGCCAGGGCATTCGGGGTTCCTTCGTCGCCGCCGGGGATGTCCCGCCTCCACACGGACCACGACATCGAAGAGGACTACATCGTCGCGGTGCGAGATGCGAGCGGACACGTGTTGTATGCTGCGCCGTCCGGAGTACAGCTTCCTGCGTTCAATTGGCTCGGATTTCGCGTCGTGCAGTTGGGGGGCATTGACTACCGCGTATTTTCTGGAGAATCCGGTGCGCGGCGGATCGCCGTGGCGCAGCAGATGGAATTGCGTCGTGAAACGGCAGCGGCGGCCGCATTCGCGGCGTTGCTCCCGGTGGGCTTGCTGATCCCAGTTCTCGCGCTCCTCATTGGAATCGTGATCCGTCGACAACTGCAGCCGCTGAGCGAGGCGGCGAGGGCCGTGGCAGCCCGCGCACCCGTCGCACTGGATCCACTTCCCGTGAGTGGCCTGCCGACCGAGGTGCGCCCCCTGATCGAGGAAATCAATCGCCTGCTCGCCAGGGTCGCGGTCGCCAACGAGAACGAGCGGCAATTCATTGCGGACGCGGCGCACGCGCTGCGCACGCCGCTGGCCGCGTTGCAACTTCAGGCGGATGTCCTGGATGGTTCGTGCGATGTGGCGGAGCGGGCGGCCCGCGCCACGGAGCTGCGTGCTGGGATTCGCCGAACCGTTCGCTTGTCCCGGCATTTGTTGGCGCTGGCGCGGAGCGAGTCGGCGCAGAGCTCGAGCCCGGCCACGACAGTCGTGGGTCCCGTGGTCGCGGAGGCGGTTCATGTCTACGCACCCATCGCTGCGGCGCGCGATGTGGATATTCGCCAGGCTGCGCCGTGTTATGCCGAAGTTGCTTCGGACCCCCGCGACCTTGGCCAGATTATTGGAAACCTGCTCGACAATGCGCTGCGCTACACGGCGGCTGGCGGCCGCGTCGATGTCTCGGCCACTGCGGACGCCGGCGGCGTCCGCATCGAAATTGCCGACGAAGGGCCCGGACTGCCCGAGTCCGAATTGGAGAATGTATTTCAGCGGTTCTACCGCGCGCCTGGCGATGCCACCGAAGGTAGCGGCCTTGGACTTGCCGTGGTGAGGGGGATTGTCGGGCGGCTCGGCGGACGCGTTCGACTTGCGAACCGCGCCGATCGGAGTGGGTTGATTGTTCAGCTGTGGTTGCCCGGTGGCGATGTCACCCCACGCCGCAAGGCTGCACAGACACAGTGATGTGCATTGCCCACCTTCATCTTGGCTCGGCGCGCCTCGGGGGATTGGTCTTGAGCGCGCTGCTGCTGTCCGCCTGCGCATCGTTCACCTCAAGACCGCTGGATGGCGCGGATGTCAATGCGGTATTGGCGTCGCCGGATCGAGCCGCGTTGGTGCAGCAAGTGGCGAAATTCTCGCATCCGCGTCTGGCGCCCGTGACACTGGATTTCACCAAGCCGCTGACGGCCGACGAGCTGGCAGTCATCGCGGTACTTGCCAATCCGGACCTCCGAGCCCTGCGCTCACGACAACGAGTCGCCGACGCGCAAGTATTCGCCTCCGGTCTGCTGCCGGACCCACAACTGAGCCTCGGCGTCGATCGGGTACTCTCACCCCAGGGTCAAGGTCTGAGCGACGCATTCGCCGGCAGTTTGACGCTGGATCTGCTGGGAGCGCTGGTGACCCGGGGTGTCGAGCGCCAGATTGCCCATACCGCAGCCGAACAGGTCCGGCTCGATATCGCGTGGCAGGAGTGGCTGACGGCTGGGCAGGCGCGCCTGTTGGCGATCCGACTGCCACGCCAGCGAATGGCGGCCCAACTTGCCCGCCAAGCCGCTGATGTTGCCGAGGTCGCGCTGCGGCGGACGCTCGCTATGGCAGCACGTGGTGATTTGAAAGGTGATGAAGTTGAAGCGCGACGCATCGCCGCGAGTGATGCCAGCACACGCGCGCTGGCTGCCGAGCGCGACGCGGAAACCTCCGCCTTGGAGCTGAACCGCATCGTCGGACTGATGCCTGGAGAGGTCCTGCTGGTCGCTGACGCCTCGCCACTTGATGAATGGCGACCGCCCGATCCCACGGCGCTATTCGCAGCAGCGCGCGGCGCGCGACTTGACCTGCAGGCTTTTGCCGCAGGGTACGACAGCCAGCAGGCGGCATTGCACCGCGCCGTGCTGGGCCAGTATCCCAGGCTGTCCCTTACTTTCAATCGAGCTCGCGACACCGGCAGCGTGCAAACCTTCGGTCCCGCGGTGGCGCTGGATCTGCCGCTCTGGAACCGAAATCGAGGTGCCATTGCCGTGGCCGAGGCCACTCGAGAGCGCCTTCGCAGTGAATTCGCGGCGCGGCTCTATCAGACTCGTGCAGACATTGCCGATCTCGTCGCGACGCTGAACCGCAATGAGCAGGCGCGCGAAGCGGTGGCGGCACAGTTGCCTGGCATCGAGCGGATCGCGGATGGATTCGATGCCGCAGCCCGACGAGGCGACGTGACGGTTCCGCTTGCGGAATCCGCGCGCGCCAGCGCTATCGACAAACGCCTCGCATACCTCGCACTCGATCAAGCTTGCGCCGAGCAGCGAGTGGCGCTCGCCGTGGCGGTCGGCCGTCCCTTCCCGGAAAGAAGCATCACGCCATGAATGTCCATCCCGCATTTCTACTGAGTTTGGTCATGGTCGTAGGCCTTGTCGGCTGCACACCACCGCCGGAAGCGGCGCCCGACGCGCCGGTTGCCCTGGTTGAAACTACGGCGGCCTCGGCGCACAGCGTCAGCCAAACGCTTAGAACCTATGGTACGACTGAATTCATCGCCGCTTCCGCAGCGACGTTGACTGTGCAGGTGGAAATGCAAGTCGCCGCACTGCTGGTTACTTCTGGTGCGGAGGTGAAGCGCGGCCAGGCGCTGCTGCAACTAGCGCCGAGTCGCACGACTGGATTGGACCTCGGCAAGGCACGACGTGACGCCAATCTGGCCACGAGTGAACGCGAGAGAATTCAGCGGTTGCGCGGGGATGGTCTCGCCACCGAATCCGAGCTCCTGGCGGCAACCGATGCCGAACACACAGCGATAGCGCTGCGTGACAGCCTCAGTGCGCGAACTGGCCCAGGGGGACTGCTGACGCTCCGTGCGCCACGCAATGGCCTGGTCGAATCGCTGTCCGTGCAGCCGGGAGACATACTGCCGGCGGGCGCCGTGGCAGTGCGGATTGCTGCTCCTGATGCGCTGCGGGTGCGGCTGGGCGTTGAGCCGGAAGACGCCCGGCTTGTTACGCCGGGCCAAGTCGTGCGGCTGATGCCGCTCAATCCAGGCGCGCTCGAAGTGCAAGCGGTCATTTCTGGTATTGACAGACGGGTTGATGCGCAGACTCGCCTCACCGCCGCCCTCGTGCGTCTCCCGCCGCGCAGCGGGTTGCTACCGGGCGAGGCGCTGCGAGCGGACATTGTGGTTGCCACCCGTGCAAATGCGGTGACCGTGCCGCGCGCAGCTTTGCTCTATGCGGGTGAGCAAGCCTTTCTGTTCATCGCTGCGCACGAGAAGGCACTGCGGCGCGATGTGACAATCGGCGTGCAGGAAGGCGATGCCATCGAGATTGTCACTGGCGTCAAGGCCGGTGAACAGGTGATCGTAGCCGGGAACGCCGTCTTGGAAGATGGCATGAGGATACGCACGCGGCCAGACTCGAACCCGAGTCAAGGGACATCAGTCGACGCAGGCGTGAAGCGGTGATCACCTGGCTGACCGCGCACCGCGGATCAGTGCTGTTCCTGCTTGTCGCTGCCACTGCTGGCGGATTGTTTGCAGCGTTCAAGCTGCCGGTGGGCCTGTTTCCGACGATCGATTTCCCGCGCGTTCAGGTCACCGTGGATTCTGGTGATCGTCCCGTGGACCGGATGGTCGTAGAAGTGACCCGTCCGTTGGAGCAGGCGCTACGCGGCGTGCCGGATGTGGTCGGTATGCGGTCGACCAGCTCGCGAGGTTCGGCGGAGGTTTCGGTCAACTTCAACTGGGGCACCGATATGGTTGCTGCGCAGTTGCAAGTCGAGTCTGCGGTCAATCGCATATTGCCGACCCTGCCGACGGGAACGCGTCAGGAAGTACGGCGCATGGATCCAACCGTGTTTCCCGTGTTCGGCCTGACGCTCACTTCCAAGACGCGTGACCCGGTGTCGCTCCGCGATGTCGCCTACTACCAGCTGCGGCCGATATTGGCCGCAGTGCCCGGCATCGCCCAGGTTGAAGTGCTAGGTGGTCAACTGGCGGAGTACCAGGTGTTGATCGACCCGGCGCGTCTGCAGGCAGCCGGGCTCGCAGTTCAGGATGTGGCCAACGCGCTCGCCGCTAACAACGTTGTCACTGCTGTGGGGCGCCTGGAGGATCGACACCGACTCTATCTGACGCTAGTTGACAATCGCCTGCGCAATCGCGATGACATCGGTCACACGCTACTCAAGTCCGGGCCGCTGGGCGCCATCGAGCTGCAGGACGTCGCGGAAATCCGTAGTGCTACCGCGCCGATCTGGACCCGCGTCACCGCGGACGGGCACGATGCGGTGTTGATCAATATTCGGCAGAGTCGTGGTGCCAATGCACCCGTACTGGTGCAGGCGGTGCGAGACAGGCTCGCCGAGCACGCCGCCGAGCTTCCCGCTGACATCAAGATCGGCACGTACTACGACCAGTCCGAGCTGGTACGTGCGGCCGCCGGCAGCGTGCGCGATGCGATCCTCATCGGTGCGGTGCTCGCAGGCGCTGTGCTGCTCCTGTTCCTGCGCGATCTGCGATTGACGTCGATCATCGCCATCGTCCTGCCCGCCGTGCTGGCCGTGACAACGCTGCTAATGAGTGCCTTTGGCATGAGCTTCAACATCATGACACTGGGCGGCATGGCTGCCGCCGTGGGCCTGGTGGTAGACGACGCCGTGGTGATGGTCGAACATCTAGTTCGACGACTACACAGCGGTGCGGGTCAATCGGTGCCCGATGGGCCAAGGGCGTCGCTGTTGCCGGCCGCGGCCGAGATGGCGCGGCCGCTCCTTGGTTCGTCTCTCGCGACCGTGGTGGTCTTCGTGCCGCTGGCTTTCTTGTCCGGAGTCACGGGCGGATTTTTCAAAGCGCTCGCGCTGACCATGGCTTCGGCACTGGTGGTGTCGTTCCTGGTGGCGATGTTCGCTGTACCGGTCTTGACGGACGCACTGCTGAGTCGGCCACAAGCCCACGCGGTGGCACGCGAGGGTGGGTTCTTCCACCGCTTTACTACTTACTATGCACGCCTTGCGAGCGGCGCACTGCGGCGCCCGTGGCGCGCTTTCGCCGCCGCGCTGCTGCT
>JAGRJB010000131.1 GCA_020442965.1 Pseudomonadales bacterium | reverse complement strand
TCGAATACCACGTCAAGAAGGCCGACGTCATCGTGCCACTGGTGGCGATTGCCAATCCGGCGCAATACGTCACCGACCCACTGCGCGTCTTCGAACTCGACTTCGAGGCTAATCTCAAAGTTGTGCGCGATTGCGTCAAATATCGCAAGCGGCTCATATTCCCGTCGACGTCGGAGATCTACGGCATGTCCCCGGACAGCGTGCTCGATGAGGAGTCCAGTAACCTCGTCTATGGTCCGGTCAACAAGCAACGCTGGATCTACGCGGCGTCCAAGCAGATGCTCGATCGAGTGATCTACGCCTACGGTGTGCGCGACGAGTTCGATTACACGTTGTTTCGGCCGTTCAATTTCATCGGGCCAAATCTCGACAATATCGATGAGCCCAAGGAAGGCAGTTCGCGGGTGTTCACGCAGTTCCTCTCCAACATCATGTATCGCCGACCCATCAGACTGGTGGACGGCGGCGAGCAGAAGCGCTCCTTCACCTTTATCGACGACGCCGTCGATTGCCTGCTGCGCATCATCGAGAACAAGAACGGCGTCGCCACGCGGCAAATATTCAATATCGGCAACCCCGCCAATTGCGTTTCGATCGGCGAACTGGCGCAGCTGATGATCGACACGGCCAAAGAGTTCCCGGCACTGCACGAACGCGCCGCAAGCGCCGAGATCACATCGGTGACGTCAGCGGACTACTATGGCAAATATTATCAGGACATCCAGAACCGGGTGCCCGCGATCGATGCCGCGCGCAAACAACTTGGCTGGGCTCCGACTACCGACCTCGTCACCGCGGTTCGCAAGACGATCGACTACTATGTTCGTCTCGAGAGTGGCCAGAGACGCATCGCTACTAACATTACATGACAGCAGCGATGAACGATACGCGCCACGGTAGTCTCTGGCGGCTGTGGCTGCTGCTCGGCGTACTGTGGATGCTGACGCTGTCCGTGCGACCTTTGTTCGACCCGGACGAAGGCCGTTACGCCGAAATCCCGCGGGAAATGCTGGTATCTGGCGACTGGGTGACGCCGCGCCTCAACGGCGTGAAATACTTCGAGAAGCCGCCGCTGCAATATTGGGCCACCGCCACGCTCTATTCGGTATTCGGCAAGAGCGAGTGGACATCCAGACTATGGTCCGCAGCACTCGGCTTCCTGTGCGTTCCACTGGTGTACGGCTTTGCGCGTCGCATCGGCCAATCACGCGAGGTCGCAGCGATCGGCGCGCTGGCGCTCGCGATCAATCCGTACTTCGTGATCGTCGATCATATCAACCTCCTCGATCAGGCATTCACCTTTTTCCTCGTCGCGGCGGTATTTGCATTTGTATTGGCGCAGCGCGGCGCTCAGCACTCGCGGTCTGAACGTCGCTGGATGCTGTTAGCCTGGGGCAGCCTTGCGCTGGCGGTCCTGAGTAAGGGGATTGTCGCAATTGCACTGACCGGTGCAACGCTGGTGGTCTATATGCTCGCGATGCGCG